>JAQXNW010000081.1 GCA_029098205.1 Eubacteriales bacterium
CGCCCATAAAATAATGCTGCGCCGGTACGACCGGAATGCATTCCTTCTCCGGGTCATATCCCTGCTCCAGGCAGTGCTGCACAATATTCGGGAAATGCTGGTTCAGCTCTTTCCTTGGAATCGGGCGGAGATCCTCCCAGACAAAATCCGTGCCGTCCTTCTTCATCTGTTTCCGGATTTCTTCCGTCAGAAGATCCCTGGGCAAAAGCTCGTTTGTAAAGCGATGCATGTTTTTGTCGTACAGCTTCGCTCCTTCGCCGCGGACGGATTCGGAAATCAGGAATGACCGGTCTTCCGGCTTCTCCGAATAGAATGTCGTCGGATGAATCTGTACATAATTGATATTTTTCAGAGCGATGTGGTGCCGGAGCGCGATGGCGAGGCCGTCTCCGGTCAGATGGCGGAAGTTCGTGGAATGTCTGTACAGGCCGCCGATCCCGCCGGACGCTAGGAAAACGAAATCCGATTCAATCGGAACGATATGTCCGTCCGGAAGACGAAGCACACCGCCGTAGCAGGTGTTGTTTTCTTCTATAATATCCAGAAGCTCCGTATATTCCATCAAGGTCACATTCGGCTTTTTCTTCACGGCTTCAAGAAGATGGCTTGTGATTTCCTTCCCTGTAATATCCTCATGGAACAGGATCCGTTTATCCGAGTGCGCGCCTTCCCGCGTGAAGGCCAGAGATCCGTCCGCATTCCGCTGGAACTGTACACCGAAGCGCATCAGGTCGCTGATGACTTCCTGAGAAGACCAGATCATGATTTCCACGGATTTCCGGTCATTTTCATAATGGCCGGCGCGGAGGGTGTCTTCGAAGTAGTTTTCGTAATCCGCGTCGTTTTTCAGCATGCAGATGCCGCCCTGCGCGAGGAAAGAATCGCTGCTTTCGAGATCGGATTTTGTAATGACCAGAATGCGGCGGTTTTCCGGCAGCTTCAGTGCCGTGTAAAGACCGGAGCATCCGCTTCCGACAATAAGAATATCCGTTTTCATGGGTTTACTCCTTTATAGTTCGCATTGACTAGTACGTTAGCACAGGACAGACTTACTGTCAAGACACATGACAAGTAAAATATAAATATTGTCTTGACAGTTAAAGGCGGTCTTTCTATAATAGGAATCGTTTATACAAAGGAAAAACCGGAAATTTCCGGATCGGGAGAAACAGCATGAATACAAGAGAGCTGCAGGATAAGATCCTGCAAAAGAAAAAGGAACTGGATGTGTGCATCCTCGCGCACGCATACCAAAGTCATGATATCTGGGACGTCGCGGATTATGTCGGAGATTCTTACGGACTTGCCAGACAGGCGGAAAAAGCGCCGCAGAAAACGGTTGTGATGAGCGGCGTCCGTTTCATGGCGGAAACGGTGAAGCTTCTGAATCCGGAGAAGAAGGTTCAGCTGGCGAATCCGCTTGCGGGATGTCCGATGGCGATGCAGTGCAGCAGGGAGGATGTGCTGGAGATGCGGGAGCAGTATCCGGGTTATCTGGTCTGCGCGTATATAAATACGACGACGGATATGAAGAGGGCGGTGGATGTCGTGGTGACTTCCTCTTCGGCCGTGAAGATTCTCCGCGCGCTTCCGGATAAAAATATTCTGTTCATTCCGGACTGCAACCTGGGGGCCTGGGTTGCGAAGCAGATACCGGATAAGAACTTCAAGTTTATGAAGGGCGGATGTCCGACGCATATGCGGATCAACGCGGCCCATGTTCTCGCTGCGAAAAAAAGACATCCGGATGCGGTATTCTGCTGCCATCCGGAGTGTCTTCCGGAGGTTTCCGAGCTTGCGGATTACATCGGGAGCACGACGGGAATCATGAAATACTGCGAGGAGTCCGATCAGAAGGAATTCCTGATCGGCACGGAGCAGAGCATCGTGCAGCACATGCAGTTTAAGTGTCCGGACAAAAGGTTCTACACAGTATCGAATGAGCTTGTCTGCCACAATATGAAGCAGACGACGCTGATGGATGTGTATGATTCTGTCACAGGCCGGGGCGGCGAAGAAATCGTTCTCCCGGAGAAGACGATGGAAGAGGCGAAGAAATGCATCCAGCGCATGGTGGAGCTGGGAGGCTGACGCCGGACAAAGGCGCTTTGATCTGCGGGACAAAGGGATTTCCTTCGAAAAACATGCGGATATGGCGGTTTTGGATGAATTGTGAAGATCCGGTAGCGAATGTGAAGGAGAACGGAGCTTTCTTTTCACGAAACAAACCGGATTCCGTCCTTTTTATAACACGGAGATCAGGTATATTTATACCTGTCAGGAGGCAATGACAGACAGAAACCACCAACAAAATACTTTTTCATTTTTTCCTAAGTTCATAACTACCTTTGCGAAAATCCCGGGGAAGCCCGGGATTTTCGTTTTTTTGATGGCGGGTACGGGGAAGAATATTCCGGTTTTCGGTGTCAGACCGAGGAGGAATAACCCCCGTGGGGGCTTGCGGGGTGCCGGATCGAAACGTATTATTATGGCAAAGTCATAGCGAGAGAGCAGTTTTGGATTTCTCTGAGTGATCCATTACCGCCTAAGGAAAATAAAGGGAGTTAAAATGCATATTCCAGAAAATTATTTGAGCCCGTCTACGTGTGCGGTAATGGGCGCAGCGATGATTCCGGTATGGGTGCATGCTGTGAAGAAGGTAAAGGAAGAGGTCCCGAAAGAGAAGATGCCGCTTCTTGGAGTCGGCGCTGCGTTTTCCTTTGTCGGAATGATGTTTAATATTCCGATCCCGGGAGGTACGACGGGACATGCGGTAGGCGGCACATTGATCGCGATTCTTCTTGGCCCAGACGCAGCCTGCATTGCGGTATCCATCGCTCTTTTGATACAGGCGCTTTTATTCGGGGACGGTGGGATTTTGTCTTTTGGCGCGAACTGCTTTAATATGGCGTTCGTCCTTCCGTATGTCGGATATGGCATTTACACGCTCCTCCGGAGCCGGATGAAATCGGACCGAGGAAAATATTTCGCTGCGGCGGCCGGATCGTATGTCGGAATCAATGCAGCTGCGTTCTGTGCGGCAGTCGAATTCGGAATTCAGCCTCTTCTGTTCCACGATGCGGCGGGGCAGGCTCTGTACTGTCCATATGGTTTTTCTGTTTCGATTCCGAGCATGATGATCGGACATCTGACGCTGTTCGGAATTGCGGAAATTATTTTTACAGTTGCTGTCTATGCGTTTGTCAGCCGGACGGCGCCGGGACTCCTGCGGGAGAATTCTTTGCGGGCAGATGGCGGAAATACATCCGGACGGGCGAAGAAGAGTATGAAACCGCTGTTCGGGCTTCTGGCCGTGCTTGTTCTTTTTGTTCCGCTTGGGCTTCTGGCGCAGGGAACGGCCTGGGGCGAATGGGGATCGGATGAAATTTCGAAGATTGTAACGAATGGGAAGGCGCTTGGGTATACGCCGAAGGGACTTTCCGACGGGTTCTCTTTGCATGCGATTCTTCCGGATTATTCTGTGCCGGGGTTTCCGGATGCGGTTGGGTATATTCTGAGTGCGGTCATCGGAATCGCGATTCTTGTTATCGTATTCCGCCTGATCGCGGCGATGATGAAGACGAAGACGGATTTTTCCGTATAAATGACTCAGTCCGGCTCCTTGCGGAGGGAGCCGGACTATGGGTATTTTTTGACGAAGCAGAAAAACTGGGAGGAAAATTATGGAAAATGCAGCTGCTGTAGGAGGATTTGCGAAGGAACGGCTGGGTGAACGCTATGGTCATAGAGAAAAAGAAATGTCGGAATCTCCCCGTACAGAGCGTCTGCATACGGCGGCTTCTGCTGTAAACGCAGAAGGAATTCCAGTCTGGATGACGCGGGAAAATGAATATGAACCGCTCTTCGACCGGGACGGGTTTATATCGAAGAGTATGCTGAAGATGATGAGTATTCTTACAGCGGCCAGAGAGGACGGCAGGATTCAGGATCGCGGCGCTTCCGCCCCGGCGAAAATCGTATTTTCGATTCTCGCGATTGTCCTGATGTCGTGCTCCAGAAATATGTTTTTTACATATATTATGATCGCCGCAGTTCTCGTCCGATGCTGCTTCCTTCCGGGACGGCTGCTGAAGAAGGTGATCCCCGGCGCGTTGGGAGCGGCGCTCTTTTCCGCGCTGATTCTTCTTCCGGCAGTGTTTTTCGGATCTCCGAAGACGATGCTGACGGTCTCGCTGAAGGTCTTTGTCTCTGTGACGATGATCAATCTTCTCGGCGCGACGACGCGCTGGAACCGGATCACGGAAGCATTCCGAACCGCGCATATTCCGGATGTATTTATTTTTACGTTTGATATTACGCTGAAATACATCGTGCTTCTCGGCGAGGTCTGTCTTCATTCTTTAGAGGCACTGAAGCTTCGTTCAGTGGGCCGGAACCGGAGCAAGCAGCGTGCGGTTTCCGGTGTGCTCGGAGTGACGTTCCTCAAGTCGCATGAGATGGCGGATGAAATGTTCGACGCGATGCGCTGCCGCGGATTTGAAGGAGAATATCGAAGAGGCGGCAGGAACGCATTCCGGAAACAGGATCTGGTTCTGGCGGCGCTCGGAATTGTCATGATTGCTTTGTTTGTATATCTGCAGCAGGCGATGTAGGGACATTTTCGGAAAGCATATCGGAAAACGGCGGCACCTTTTGATGCGGCACAGAGTAAAGAAACGGTTTGAAACATGGACAGAACGAAAGACAAAGTGATTGAGCTTCAGGGTGCCTGCTACGCGTATGACGGAGAGATCGCGCTTCGGTATATCGATCTTGATGTGTACCGGCATGAAGCGGTTTCCCTGATGGGCGGGAACGGCTGCGGGAAGTCGACGCTGATTCGGATGCTGAACGGTCTTATTTTTCCGGAAGAAGGAAAATATATATACGAAGGCAGGGAAATCACCGCGAAAAAAATGCAGGATAATAAATTTTCAAAATGGTTTCACCAGCAGGTCGGATATGTGTTTCAGAATTCTGATGCGCAGCTTTTCTGCGCGACTGTAGAGGACGAAATTCAATTCGGACCGCTTCAGATGGGGCTTTCTGAGGAGGAAGCCGCGGAGCGTACGGAGGATGTAATCCGTCTTTTGGAGCTTTCGAAGCTTAGGAACCGCGCGCCGTATCATCTGTCCGGAGGGGAGAAGCGGAAAACCGCGCTTGCCTGCGTCCTTTCCATGAATCCGAAAGTTCTTATTCTCGATGAGCCGCTTGCAGGTCTGGACCAGAAGACACAGGAATGGCTGGTTGATTTCCTGGTACGGCTTCGGGATTCAGGGAAGACGATCATTACGGCAACGCATAATATGAGGTTCGCGGAACGTCTTTCAGACCGGATCGTTGAAATGAACGAGGACCACCGGATCGAGCGGATCCGGAGCGTGCGGCAGGACCTCGGATGATCAGACAAAGAAAGATGCGGTACGCAGGAACGATGAAAATCGCGCCTGCATGCCGCTTTTTTTCTTTACTATACTATAGAAAACTTTCGAATATTCCCGTTGAGGTAATAAGAAAACGATCTGAATGGAACCTTTCGAAATTTCCCGGGGAAGAGCAGATCCCTGAGAAGCTTTCAAAGGAGCTCTGAAGGAGACGGATTAATTCCCGGAAGCCACGTATTTATTGTACAGATCCTGCAGCTGCTGCTGTTCTTCCTCCGTCAGGGAAGATTTCAGATATTGCTTGAGTTCGGATGAATCGCCGGATTTCAGATATTCACGGGCTTTTTCAATGGTTTCCGAATTCGCGTGATTCTTGATAATATTATCGATGGTTTTCTGATCGGATTCATCCATGGAGTTATAGATTTCCTCCGCCTTTTCTTTCGCGGTTTCTGCATTTTCGGAGGTCCCAGAGGTATTCTCAGCGGATTCGATCATCTGCTCCGCGATGCGGACGGATGCAGCGTGAAGAACACGCGGATAAACAATAAAACGGCCGATCAGTACGGCTGCAAGAACGAGAATCAGAATAAAAAACAGAAAAGGATGATGTTTGCTCTTCGTTTTGTGTTTATAGGTTGACATAAGAAGTTTCTTTCTCCTTCGTATTCAGGTATATATAACGTACTGCCGATTTTCACGATACGATATTTACCTGCTATTTTATACTAAAATCGATCGGAAAACCATGTGGATATCATGAATTTTGCGGTTTGGTTCTTTCCGCCGAAGAGAAAAAGCAATCGACAAGCACAGCGGGTGCGTTTAAAATAGGCTTTATGGAAACGAAAATGAGTACGCTCGTATATATTGAGCAGGATGGAAAATATTTAATGCTGCACCGTGTGAAGAAAGCCGTGGATATCAACCATGGCAAGTGGATCGGTGTCGGCGGTCATTTTGAAGAGGCGGAGAGTCCGGAGGAATGCCTGCTCCGGGAAGTAAGGGAAGAGACGGGATACAGGCTGACGTCCTGGAATTTCCGCGGGATTGTGACCTTTGTTTCCGGGAAGCAGGTCACAGAATACATGCATCTTTTCACCGCAGATGGGTTTACCGGAGAGCCTTTGACCTGCGATGAAGGGAACCTCGCATGGGTTGATAAGCATCGGGTTCTTACGGATCTTGAGCTTTGGCCGGGAGACCGGATTTTTCTTCGGATTCTGGAGACAAGGGATACGTTCTTCTCGCTCAAGCTCGTTTATGATGAAGAGGACGTCCTCTGCCGCGTGATTCTGGATGGCCGGGAATGGACAGAGGAAGAAATCGGAAATGCCGTGCGGAAGCCGGACGGACAGGCGTAGGAGCAAGAGGTGACGTATGAGACAGGAACCGTTTCCCGCTTACCATGTGTTCGATCTCGAACACTGGGCGAGAAAAGAACATTATTTTTACTATACCGAAAAACTTCCGGTGAGCTACAGCGTAACGGTGCCGGTGGATGTGAAAATTCTGAAGGCATGGTGCCGGAGGGAGAAGCGGAGATTTTATCCGATGGTTATCTACTGCATGTCCAGAACCGTGAATGAATTGGAATTTCTCAGGATGTTCCGGGATCATGCGGGAAGGCTCTGCGTATGGGAATCCGTGAATCCATGCTATACCGTTTTTCATGAGGATGATCATACGTTTTCGGACATGTGGAGCTATTACGATCCGGACCCGGACAAAGGATACCGGATCATTGCCGAAGACATGGAAAAATACGGAAATATTCAAAGCGTGAAAGCGCGCGGAGGGCAGCCGGCCAATTTCTTCTGCGTTTCGATGGAACCCTGGTTCCGCTTCACTGGATATGCGGCGCATGCAAGCGGACAGGCGGCGAAGTTTTTCCCTGTGATCACATGCGGAAAGTATGAACCTGCCTATGAAATTACGAAAGATGGTTCGGTGAAAGAGAAGCTGCAGATGCCGGTTTCGGTTACGGTATCCCATGCAGTTGCGGACGGATATCATACCGGGCTTTTTTTCAAGACACTGCAGCAGGAAATGAATCGGTTCGGACAGATGGACTGATCCGGACAGACGGATCAGTCCGGTCAAACGGAAGACGCAGAAAATTATTAATTAAGGAGAATTGCGATGGATCTTATGAATCTTGATGAGGAAAAATTATTTGAGATGGCGAAGGGGGCCTCTTTTGCGGAAGCCTCTGATTCAGGGCAGCAGGATGATCCGGACCGGTTTGCGGAGCTGATCTACCGGCTTCTCTTTGACGGCCGGGATGATGAGATCGACGCGGCGATGTCTGATTTTGAGTACCGCACGAAGCTCTATCAGGAATACGATATGCTGGAGAACGCATAGTGTGCCGGGAGCAAACGTGTAATGCGCCGGAACCAGGCGGCATGAAATGTAAATGGAAGAGAAGCGCGGGATGCGTACATGGAAGATAAACGTCAGGAGGCGCAAATGGAGGATAAACAGAGAACAGGATTGATTTACAGGGTTTCCGTCCGGAATCATACGCCGGAGGGAACGTTCCGCGCGCTGACGGAGGATCTTCCGGAAATCCGGAAACTGGGGACGGAGACGCTTCTTCTTATGCCGGTGAATCCGGTCGGAAAGAAGCGCGCCCGGGGAGACTGGGGAAATCTCGATGCGCCGATGGATCTTCGGAGCGTAGACCCTGCTTACGGTACTTTTGAGGAGTTTCAGCAGCTGATTCAGGAAGCGCGCCGCCTCGGCATGAAAGTGGTTCTGACATTTTCCCTGTATCATGCGGCGCTGGACGCGGTCTTTGTGAAGGATCATCCGGATTTTTTCCGGAAGAATAAGGATGGAAACCCAGAGAGCGTCGCGGGGCGTATGGATGTCCGGGATCTTGATTTCGAGAATCGGAAGCTTAGAAATTACCTGATTGAAGTAATGCAGAACTGGTCAAAGGTCGTCGACGGCTTTTCCGTTCTTCAGGCTTCGATGCTTCCTGAGATTTTCTGGGAAGAACTTCGGACGGGCGTTTCGAAGGTGAATCCGGACTGTCTGTGGATCGGAGAGACGCTTCCGGTCGAAACCGGGAATACGCTTCGTCGGAGCGGAAGGACATCGCTTCGGGATCCGGAGCTTATGAACTGGGTGGACTGGGAGACCGATTACGAAACAAGGACCAGCTTTGACCGGTACCTTCACGGTGAAATTCCTCTGTCCGGGCCTGTGTCTCTGCTTAATTATCAGGAGGCGGTCTATCCGGCGGATTCCCGGAAAATGCGTTTCCTGGAGGATGCGGGGCTTCCCAGGATTGCGGAGCTTATCCCAAACCGGCGCGCGAGAGAGCATTTTCTGGCTTTTCTGTTTTTCCTGAAAGGGAGAATCTGCCTGCTGGACGGCGAAGAGTATGAGGAGCAGGAACCGCTTGAGCTTTCGGACAGCCGGAGAATTGCAAGGGATGAAGAACGGACGCTTTCGCAGCGGATTCAGAGGCTTTCGGAAATCCGGAAAAATTTCTCTGACGACGCCTTTTTTGCGGCGATCTGTGACGATGACCGGGACACGGTTGTGTGCGAACGGAAGGAAAAAGACGCCCGCTGGTATGGTGTCTTCAGCTTCACAGGGGACAGCGGCCGGATTTCTCTGGGACCGGATCCGGCGCCGGATGGAACATGGGTCAATGAGATCAGCGGGAATCCGGTAACCATTCGGTCCGGCCGGGTTATCTACGGAGAAGAGCCTTTGATCCTTCGGATTCCGGACCCGGAGGCGTAATGGGAAGAAACAAGACGATCCGGACGACGGTAGAAGAGGGACGCGCATATCTGGAACACTGCGTCACGGAGGAATTGATCCAGAGCGCGTGTAAAGAAAAGGAAGCAAAGGAACCGGGCGCCGCGGATGTTTCGATCCGAAACGCGACGGTCTGGGGAGATATGCTCCGCATCTGCCCGCTTCTTAAGAAGCAGTCGGTGAATCTTTTGATTGCGGATCCGCCGTACAACCGGAGAAAAACCTATGGAAACCGTATTTTCGAAGCGCAGAAGTGGGACGATTACCTGGAATATACCAGAAAGTGGGTTTCGGCGGTTTCTCCGCTTCTCGCTCCGGACGCTTCCATTTATGTCTGTTGCGACTGGGAATCCAGCGCAGTGATTCAGAAAGTGCTTTCCGAGCATTTTACCGTACGAAACCGGATCACCTGGCAGCGCGCGAAAGGGCGGGGCGCGAAAAACAACTGGAAAAATGATATGGAAGACATCTGGTTCGCGACCGTTGGGAATTCCTATTACTTTGATCTTGAGAGCGTGAAGGTCCGGAGGCGCGTTCTGGCTCCGTACCGGGAGAATGGAGAGCCGAAAGACTGGGAAAATGCGGAAAACGGGAACTTCCGGCTGACATGCCCTTCGAATTTCTGGGATGATCTGACAGTTCCGTTCTGGTCGATGGCGGAAAATACGGCGCATCCGGCGCAGAAACCGGAGAAGCTTCTTGCGAAGCTGATCATCGCGAGTTCCTGTGAAGGCGACCTCGTCTTTGATCCTTTCCTAGGTTCCGGTACAACCAGTGTAACGGCAAAGAAGCTTGGAAGAGATTATCTGGGAATTGAAAGAGAAGCAAGATACTGCGTCTTCGCAGAGCAGAGACTGGAAATGGCAGAAAGCGATCCTTCTATACAGGGGTATGAGGACGGCGTTTTCTGGGAACGGAACAGCCGAACTTCCGGGGGGTCCGGCCGCAAAAGTTTTGGAAAGTCTGATCGCAGAAAAAAATAGAGAAGGAAATTACAAGCAGGAATGGATATTCAGGAAATAATCGCGGAAGAAATCGGCATTACAAGAAAACAGGCGGATGCCGCAGCGGAACTGATCGATTCGGGATCCACGATCCCTTTTATTGCCCGCTACCGGAAAGAAGCGACGGGCGGGATGGACGACGAGCAGCTCAGAACCTTTGACGAGCGGCTTAGGTACTATCGGGGACTTGAGGAACGGAAGCAGACGATTCTTTCGACAGTTTCATCGGAAGGGAAGCTGACGCCCGAACTTCGGAAGGCCATCGAGGACGCGCGGACGATGTCCCGCCTCGAGGATTTATACCGTCCGTATAAGCCGAAGCGGAAGACCCGCGCGCAGGCAGCTAGAGAAAAAGGATTGGAGGGGCTTTCGAAGTATCTTCTGTCAAAGGATGCGGAGGATCCTCTCCGTGAGGCCGAAAAATATGTAAGTCCGGAGAAGGAAGTGTCGGATGCGGAATCCGCGCTTTCAATGGCGATGGATATTATTGCCGGCGATCTTTCGGATGATGCCGAAATCCGGGAAAAAATCCGGGAAATCTATGCGGACGAAGCGGTCTTTCGGACGGAGGAAAAGCCTGCGGACGATGCGGAGAAGAAAGCTTCGGTTGCGGAGACAAGGGCGGAGAAAACCGGGCTTCAGAAGACGGAAGAACGGCGGAGTGTGTACAAAATGTATTTCGGCGCACGGGAAGCCGCAAAGACCATGCCGGGGCACCGCGTGCTGGCGGTGAACCGCGGAGAGAAGGAAAAGGTTCTGAAGGTTTCGGTGGACGTCCCGGAGGAAAAAATCCTTAAGATTCTGGAGCATAAAATCGGAGCCGGGAAAAATCCGCATACGGAGACTTATCTTGAGGACGCGGCAAAGGACGCGTTTCAGCGGCTGATCCAGCCTTCGGCAGAGAAGGAGCTTCGCGCCTCGATGACGGAAAAAGCGCAGGAAGGCGCCTTGAAGGTATTCGGAAGCAATCTTTCGCAGCTTCTCATGCAGCCGCCGCTTGCCGGAAAAACCGTGCTTGGATGGGATCCGGGATTCCGGAACGGATGCAAGCTCGCGGTCGTGGATCCGACGGGAAAAATTCTGGAGACGGTTGTCATTTATCCGACGCCGCCGTTCAACAAAACGGAGCAGGCGAAGCGGACTTTGGATGCTTTGTACCGGAAATATCATTATGAGGTCATTTCACTAGGAAACGGAACCGCGTCGAGAGAGTCGGAGAAGTTTATCGCGGACTATATTCAGGAGCGGGGATATCCCGTGAAATATGCCTTTGTCAGCGAGGCGGGCGCGTCGGTTTATTCGGCGAGCAAGCTTGCGCAGGAAGAGCTCCCGGATCTGGATGTCGAAGGAAGAGGCGCGGCTTCGATCGCACGGCGTCTTCAGGATCCGATGGCAGAGCTCGTGAAAATCGATCCGAAAGCTGTCGGCGTGGGCCAGTATCAGCACGATATGGATCAGAAAAAGCTGGGGGAGGCGCTGCACGATGTCGTTGAGGATTCGGTGAACCGTGTGGGCGTGGATCTGAATACCGCATCCGCGCCGCTTCTAAGGTACATTTCGGGCGTTTCGCCGAAAGTTGCGGAGAATATCGTTTCTTACCGGGAGGAGGACGGCCGGTTTGAAAGCCGCACGGAGCTCAGGAAAGTGCCGAAGCTGGGGCCGAAGACCTTTGAGCAGTGCGCCGGATTCCTTCGAATTCAGAATGGAAAGGAAGCGCTGGACAGTACGGCAGTGCACCCGGAAAGCTATTCCGCCGCACGGGCGATCCTGAAAATGCTGGGCTATACGCCTTCGGACATCGAGGCGGGAAAGACGGCCGGAATCGAGAAGGATGTGCAGGCTCTGGAGCAGCATCGGAGAGAGGAGCATCTTCCTTCTATAGAAGAAGAAACGGGTGTAGGAAGATATACGTTCCGGGATATCATTTCGGAGCTTTCAAAACCGGGAAGAGATCCGAGAGAGCAGGTAGATCCGCCGATTCTAAGGAGCGATGTTCTTTCGATGGAAGATTTGAAACCGGGGATGGAGCTTCAGGGAACGGTGCGGAATATCGTGGATTTCGGCGCGTTTGTCGATATCGGAGTGCATCAGGACGGGCTCGTGCATATTTCCGAGCTCGCGGACCGGAGAGTGAAGCATCCGCTGGATGTTGTAAAGCTTGGACAGGTTGTGAAGGTGCGGGTGCTCGATGTGGACAAAGAGCATGGCAGAATTTCCCTCAGCATGCGGACGCCCGGCGCTTCCGGGCAAAGCAGGCAGAGCACGTCCGGCTCTTCGGGGCCGCGTTCGGACCGCCGGAACAGAGGGCGGGCAGAGAAAAAAAGAAACGCCCGCGGCAGTTCGAAAAAACAAAATGGGAAGTCTGCTGCCAGAGGAAATTCCGCAATGCTGGAAGCGTTCCGGAAGGCGGAGGCGCGGAAGAAAAAATAGAACGGAGAAAAACAGAAATACTGGGCAGGGGAGACTGTGAGAAAAAGTCTGTAAATATGTAACAAGTAAGCCTCCTATGGTAGTATCAAGTTGATGTACCATAGGAGGTTTTGTTATGGCACGCAAGAAAAAAGATGTTTACCATGTAGGTCCCATGACAGAGGGAAAGAA
>JAQXNW010000082.1 GCA_029098205.1 Eubacteriales bacterium
GTGCCGTTATGCTCTCCCGGACCCCAGATATCCAACTCCGGACGGAACAATGTCACCGCGAATGGCATTCCGTACCCGCCGATGGATTTCGACATGCTGACCATATCCGGCTTGATGCCGGCTCTCTGGAAGGAGAAGAAATCGCCGGTTCTTCCGCATCCGACCTGCACCTCATCCGCGATCAGAAGGATGCCGTACCGGTCGCACAGATCCCGGACATTCCGAAGGTACTGTTCATCCAGAACATAGATTCCGCCCTCCGCCTGCACAGTCTCCAGAATAATCGCTGCCGGAAGTTCCACGCCGGAATGATCATCGGTGATCAGACGCTCCATGTATTCCACAGTATCTAATTCCGGGAACATATACGGAGCCGGTATATGCGTGACGCCATTCATGGCGATGCCCGCGCCGCCTCTCGCATAGCTTTCCGATGTGCAGGCGAGCGTCCCCAGCGTCATCCCATGGAAGGCGCCCATCAAAGCAAATACGTTCGGTCTTCCGGTCACCTTCCTCGCCAGCTTGAGAGCCGCTTCGTTCGCATTCGTTCCGGTCGGCCCCGGGAACTGCACTACATAATCAAGTCCGCGCGGCTTGATGACCTCCTCTTCAAAATATTCCAGAAAATCCCGTTTGGCCGTCGTATACATGTCGAGAGCATGTGTGATTCCATCCCCGGCAATGTAATCGATTACCTTCTGCTTAATATATTCGTTGTTATGCCCGTAATCAAGCGCACCGGCTCCGCAGAAAAAATCCAGATACCGGGTTCCGTCCTCATCCGTGATATAGGAATCCTTTGCGGTCTTAAAAACGACCGGATATTTCCGGCAATACGAACGAACCTTCGACTCATATTTTTCAAAAACAGATGTATCCATAAACGCCTCCCAGTATCTAAACAATTTTTATGCTATTATACGCATTTTCCAGAGACAGTACAATACATTTGAACTTTAAAATATTTTAAATACAAAATTTCCTTATCAGCGTAAAAACCGCTGAATTACCGAATTTATTTTACGAATACGCGCGGATCAAAAATATAATGTCAAGTATTTTTTAATTTAAAATACAATTTATCTCATAGTTTCAGCCGGCATACTGCCGCATAAAAAAGAAAAGCAGCCGACGCATTTCGCCGGCTGCACACTGCAGAATATTATTCTTATTGATCTGATTATATAAAATCCAGATCCGCCTGAACCCTGCTACAGCAGAATTCCCATCACGAACGCGGAAACGCAGCACGTGATCGCGACCGCGAACAGATCGCCCGAAATCCACGCGCATACAAGCCCGAACGCAAGCGCCACCGCGCCCGCCCAAAGATTTCCGGTCGCCGTCAGGATCGCCGGGAATGTCATGACCGCCAGCGTCACATACGGAACGTAATAAAGAAACGACCGGAACCAGACGTTCTTGATCGGCTTTCTGAGAAACAGAAACGGAATAAGACGAATCGCGTACACCGTAAGAGACATTACGATCAGAGAAACATAAATTCTTGTGCTCATTTCTGATCCCTCCTCTCCCGGCTGCTTTCCGAAATCTGCCTGCGAGATTCTCGCTTTTCCAGAATCTGAGACGCTTCTTCCTCAATTTTTCCGCCATACTGCGCTTCATGCCCGCGCACCGCGTCCGACGCCGCCTCCGACTCCCGGATGAAATCGCTTCGGTTCGGGCCCGGCTTCTTATTTTCGGCTTTCTCTTCTTCCGAAAGTACTTTGTCAATCGCACTCTTCGATTCGGCACTCTCTTCCGCGTTCATATTCTCCTCTTCCTCGCTGACCGGCCGGATGACCGCGGCGATTCCCGCGATCGCAAGCGTCAGGATGATGATCTGAAATCCGGAAGATATCGTTTTCAAATACGGAAGAATATGGAACAGACCGCTCAGCCCCATCGATAGAAAGTCAAGCTTCAGAATAAACGGATTTGTCTTACCCGGCGGAATAATAATCGCGAGGAACATTCCATAGATCGCGACGCTGAGCGCGTTCGACAAAGTCACCGGGATGATGTTCCCTACAAGCACGCCGAGCACCGTCCCGAGCGACCACCCGGAAACGGAGATCACCATCATGCCATACGTATAAAACGGATTCAGGTATCCGGGGACTGAAACGGACAGTCCGAATATTTCATCCGTCATGCAGTAGGACAAAAAGAAGCGGTGATAGAACGGCAGCTTCGGGTCCAGCTTCTGCGTCAGCGAGCAGCTCATTAGAAAATACCGAAGATTTACGATGATGGAAGTCGTAATCATTTCAATGACGCCCGCCGCCGCGCCGATCAATGTAATCGCCGCGAATTCTCCGGCGGATGCGACCATCCCGGCCGACATAAACAGAGCCTGAAGCGCGTTCATATTCACATTTTTCGCCGCGATTCCAAGGGCAAAGGAAACCGCGAAATACCCCATGCAGATCGGGAACCCGTTCACAATTCCATGACGGAACCATCTCCCATTGGAAGACGGAAGAACACGTTTTGAAGCTGCCTGCTGTTCACCCATGAATAAACTCTCCCTATTGATTCAGATGATCTAAAAATTGACCGACATATTTTTTGTAAAGCTCCGGCTCCTTGAGAACCGACTCCGCATGCCCGGCGCCGGGGATCAGATGAAGCTCCGAATATCCGGCCGTAATCCCCTTCATTCGAACGCTGTTTGACGGCGGAATGAAAGCATCGTCCTCCCCGTGAATAAAGAGGATCGGAACCCGGTTTGACGGCAGCGCGTCGATCGGCCGCATCTCCCGGAAGCTGTATCCGTATTTCACCTTTGCCGCGCAGGATACAAAATCCAGGATCTTGACAGGAAGATGGTTGGCCCGGAGAAGTCCTTTCAGGACATTCTCTATATCCGCAAACCCGCAGTCACAGACCACGAACGAAACATCCTGCTGATAGGCAAGGCTTTCAATGACCGCCGCAGAGCCCAGAGACTCCCCGTGAAGCCCAAGCTCGATATCCGCGCCGTAGCGGTTATACGTATCCATAATCACTGCCGCGAGATCTTCTCCCTCGCGAACGCCGAACGTGCAAAACGCCTCTTCATTTTCACCATGCCCGCGGAGATCGTAAATGATGCAGCGGTACCCGAGCTCCAGATAAATCGGCATGTATTTGAGATCTCCCATTCGGTTGTCCGCGTGCCCGTGTGAAAGAATCACATACATATTCCCTTTCGCGTCCGGCGTCTCCACTAGTTCCACGTGGAGCACATATCCGTCGTAGCTCCGGATGGTATAATCCTTCCGGACCATATCTGAAAACCAGCTGGTGTCGTAATGCTCCGACTGCCAAAGCATCGCGTCATACAGCGTCATCCGGCTTCCCTGCATCGTGAACCGGGCCAGCTGAAAACAGCCGAACACTGCGCCGGCGCCGGCCAGTGTTCCCGCGGCGCCGATTCCAAGCGCGGTTCTCATATAATGCCGGAACCGACTGTTCTCCTCATCCGTAATTTCCGGCGCATCCGCAAAATTCCGATCCGTCTTCCGATCGTTTTTCTGATCATTTTTCCGAACGTCCTTCCGGTCGCTTCCGGAATCGGAAACTCCCGGCTCTTTCTGCTCCTGAAAGCGTTTCCAATAATCCCTGCTCATAATCGTCCTATTCTTCCTGAAGAGCGGCATCCAGTGCTTTCTTCACATTCTGGCGGACTTTGTCGTCCTTGTCCCAGATCGTCGTCTCGAAAATTTTCTCATCCCCGACAAAGGCCGTCGGAACGCTCCAGTAATCGTATTTCTCCGCGATGTCCGGATGCGCGTCTTCATCAATTTCCTCGACGTTTACCTTCCGATACTCCGGATTTTCTTCCCGAAGCTCCGAAAGAGCCCGCCGCGCCGCCGCGCAGTATTTACAGTCCTGAATGGTAAAAAGCTTCACGTCCTTCATAAAAATTTCCGCCTTTCTCCCGGCTCTTCCCTCCGCCGGCTTCGTTATGACAAAAGGGCCCCGCCATCCGGCGAAGCCCCGCAAGGTACTCTGAAATGCCGCTTTCCGGTCAAATTGTAAAACTAATCCAGCGTAGGTCCTGCGCTTACAAGCGCTTTTCCAGCCTCGTTTCCTTCATATTTCCGGAAATTCTTAATAAACCGTCCGGCGAGATCCTTCGCCTTCTCTTCCCATTCCTTCGGATCCGCATAGGTATCTCTTGGATCCAGAATTCCAGAATCCACGCCAGGAAGCTCCGTCGGAACCTCGAAATTGAAGTACGGGATCATCTTCGTCGGAGCCTTCAGTACTTCTCCGTTCAGAATTGTATCAATGATTCCGCGCGTATCCTTAATGGAAATACGTTTTCCGGTTCCGTTCCATCCTGTATTCACAAGATATGCCTTCGCACCGGACTGCTCCATTCTCTTAACGAGCTCCTCCGCGTATTTTGTCGGATGAAGCTCCAGGAACGCCTGTCCGAAGCACGCAGAGAAAGTCGGCGTCGGCTCTGTAATGCCGCGCTCCGTTCCCGCGAGCTTCGCGGTAAAACCGGACAGGAAATAATACTTCGTCTGCTCCGGTGTCAGAATTGAAACCGGCGGAAGAACGCCGAACGCGTCCGCCGAAAGGAAGATCACGTTCTCAGCAGCCGGCGCCGCGGAAATCGGCCGTACAATATTCTTGATATGATCGATCGGATACGAAACACGCGTATTCTCCGTTACGCTCTTGTCCGCAAAATCGATCTTTCCGTTCTCGTCAACAGTAACGTTCTCAAGAAGTGCGTTTCTCTTGATCGCGTTATAGATATCCGGCTCCGCGTCCTTATCCAGATTGATAACCTTCGCATAGCATCCGCCTTCAAAATTGAAGACGCCGTCATCATCCCATCCGTGCTCGTCGTCGCCGATCAGAAGTCTCTTCGGATCCGTGGACAAAGTTGTCTTGCCGGTTCCGGAAAGTCCGAAGAAAATCGCGGTATTCTTCCCGTCAAGGTCCGTATTCGCGGAGCAGTGCATCGCCGCGATCCCCTGAAGCGGAAGATAATAGTTCATCATCGAGAACAGGCCCTTCTTCATCTCTCCGCCGTACCAGGTGTTAATGATTACCTGCTCGCGGCTTGTGATGTTGAAAACAACCGCTGTCTCGGAGTTAAGCCCCAGCTCCTTATAGTTTTCGACCTTCGCTTTCGAAGCGTTGTAAACAACGAAATCCGGCTCGAAATCCGCAAGCTCCTCTTCCGTCGGCTTAATGAACATATTCCGTACGAAATGCGCCTGCCAGGCTACTTCCATGATGAACCGAACCGCCATGCGCGTATTCTTATTCGCGCCGCAGAACGCGTCAACGACGAACAGTCTCTTGTTCGAAAGCTCACCCTGCGCGATCTTCTTCACCGCATCCCAGGTTTCCTTCGATGCCGGATGATTGTCATTCGGATACTCATCGGAAGTCCACCAAACTGTATCCTTCGAATTTTCATCTACAACCAGAAATTTATCTTTCGGCGAACGTCCAGTATAGATTCCGGTCATTACATTCACCGCTCCAAGTTCTGTAAGCTGCCCCTTATCATATCCTGTCAGTTCAGGATTCATTTCTTCTTCGAACAATTGCTCATAAGTAGGATTGTACAGAACTTCCTTCACACCAGTAATTCCGTACTTGCTGAGATCCATCGTACTCATAATGCTATACGCTCCTTTATCTTCATAAAAAACCGCCGGTATTCTCCGCCCATGATCGTCCGCTTAGTAAGAAATGTCTAACCCCAAGCAGATAAGGGATCATAGCCGCTTTCATAATACCCCAGAAATACAGAAAATTCAACCGCAAAGGACAGTCACCGAAAGAACCGGAAAATCCAGCTTCCTTTCTCACACTTGTTTTACGCATGCTCGATGCACCAGAGAAATCCTTTCGCCATTCTTCCGTCCGGATCCTGAAAATGATTCCCCGGGTTCCATTCGAGCACCGTATTTTTCCCGGATTCCTTAAGAAACTGATGCATTTCCCGGATTCGGTCTCCGACTGTACGCATTACCGGATTTTTTGTCCGTTCTTCCTTGGTCCCAAGGCTGAGATAAACAGTTTCCGGGATGTCCGGGCAGCTCTTCACATATTCGGTCCAGCCCGGAAACCAGACGGACGGGGACGCGGCCGCGGCGGCGCGGAACAAATCAGTTTCACAGGCTGCCCAGAGCGCGAAAAGACCGGAAAGAGAATACCCGCCGACGATCCACTCTGCGTCCTCACGGACGCATCGTTCCTGTTTTACATACGGGAGAAACCTTGTTTTAAGATAAGAAAGCGTGTCTCCGGCGCGTCCTCCGAAATTCTCTTTCCCGAAAGCCGCCGGCGCTTCCCAGGGGCTTAAATCGCGATTCCAGTCATCCACCAGAAAGGCGGCAAGAAGTATTTTCCGATCCGTTCCTTCCGCAATCTTCTCGTATTCCTTCTGCAGCATCTCCGATTCCATTTCATCCGTCGCCTGCACCAGGCAGATATCCGGATCCGTTTCTCCGATCAAGATCGGCTTCATCATGTATCCTCCTCTAATTCTGGATTTCGGGCTGATCCGATTGATTCCGGCAAGACCCGTTCTAAATTCATACAAACCCGCTTATTGTTGTACAAAGCCGCTTATTTTCGGGCGGAAGTGCTTTCTTTCGGGCGGAACCACTCCGCATGCTCTTTCATGCAGCGGACCGTGAACTCCCGGAACTTCAGCGCGGACGGAGACAGCTGATCTTTCGGCGCGATCGCGATCCCGATATCGACTTCGGGCTCCGGATCCAGCCGTAGAACCTTCACGCCGCTCCTTCCCGCCGTATCCGTAAAAAGTGCGTTACTCATCGTCACCCCGAGCCCTGCCTCTACCATCGCCGCCGCGGAGTACGCATTCATCGCCGTCTTGGTATAATTCGGCGTGATGCGGCAGGCGCGGAAAGCTCTGGCATTGTCGGTATCCTGACTGTGAGAGAGCTCAATGCAGGGTTCTTTCTCAAACCATTTAATCGGAAACCGATCCCCTTCTGACAAAGGAAAACTTGCCGGGACCCAGGCGACCATATGATCCTTCGGAAGGGGAATCCACTCAAAATTTCCATCCCTTCGGCTGATCACGCAGAAATCCAGCCGATGCTCTTCAACCCCCTGTACAAGCGAAGAACTGTAGTCCTCTTCAATCTCAATTCGAATTTTCGGATGTTTCTCCGAGAATTCCGCAGCGATCTTTCCGATCATCGAATAGTATGTAGGATATGCGGTTCCGATCCTCACATCGCCGACGTCGAGTCCCTGGATCGCCTCCGCATTCTCCTTATACAAATCCCCCAGTCTGGAAAGCTCCTCGATCAAAGGAAGAAGCCGATCACATTCCGCGGTCGGGCTCACGCCGCTCCGGCTCCGGTAAAGAAGCGGGAATCCCGTTTCCTGCTCCAGCGCGTCCATCATTCGGCTCATTCCTGACGGAGTATACCCCAGCTTCCTCGCCGCCTCCGTCAGATTTCCCGTATGGACCGCAGTAAGAAGCGCTTTGCATTTTTCCGTATCCATCCGATCCTTCCGCCTGCCTTTTTATTGATAATTCCTCAACGTTTACATGATATTATTTCGCTTTACTCAATATTAAAACCGCGATATATTGTTGTCAATAATAAGGGCGGTTTTGTAATTACTTTTCAGATTTCACAGGAGGTTTCCCCATGTCACGGAAAAAAGCGGAGCTTCTTCTAATGTTTGCCATCGCGCTTCGGGCGACATCGCTTCTGTTCAGCAAAGTCGCGCTGGCTGAAACAACCCCGTACGCGCTTCTGGCGTTCCGTTTCCTGACCGCGTTCGCGATTCTGGCGGTTCTTTTT
>JAQXNW010000083.1 GCA_029098205.1 Eubacteriales bacterium
GAACTCCCCCTCAAATGGGGGGGAGTACGCTCTGAAATGCCTGATGCAGGATCAAAGCCCAATTATTCTGCTCAGGCATTTTGTATACAAGAAAAGAGGCTGCCGCACCCGGCATAATTTTTTGCCTAATGCAACAGCCCCACTGCTGAAAAGAATAAAAGGAAGGCCTTCTTTATTTACAGATTATCCAGCGCCTGATCAAAATCCGAAATCAGGTCGTCTGCCTCTTCAAGGCCGGAAGACAGCCGTATCTGACCCATCGTAATCCCGATCGCCGCAAGTTCGTCCTTGTTAAGATCCCGGTGCGACGCCCGCGCCGGATACGTCAGCGTCGTCCCGACACCGGCCAGCGTCGGAACAAACCGGATCAGCTTCAGATTTCGGATCAGCTTGTCAATCATCTCCTGCCCCCCGCGGAAATTCACAGACAACATACCTCCATATCCATTCCCTTCAAATTGCTGATCCGCAAGTTCCTTGCTCGGCGAAGAAGAAAGACCTGGGTAATAAACCTTTTCCACCTTTGGATGCGCTTCCAGATATTTCGCGAGCGCAAGTCCATTTTCCGACATTTTCCGGACACGAAGAGGAAGTGTCCGGAGACTTCTGGACAGAAGCCACGATTCCGTCGCTCCCAGATTCGAACCATAAAGACCGAGCATGAACCGAATTTTATCCACCAGATCCGCGGGTCCTGTCACTGCGCCTCCGACCAGATCGTCATGCCCGCCCAAATATTTCGTAGCACTGTAGATTACAAGATCCGCGCCGAATTTAAGCGGTTTCGCAATGACCGGCGTCGCGAATGTGTTGTCGATGAAAAGCTTTGCGCTGTTCTCATGTGCTGTATCCGCAAGATACTGAATATCCGGAACCGACATGGACGGATTCGCGATCGTCTCTCCATAAATCAGCGTCGTGTTCGGGCGGATATAGTTCTTGACGTCTTCCTTGTTAAAATCAACGAACGTTGTTTCGACGCCCCAGCGCTTCAGCTCATATTTCAGAAAATAAAACGCTTCTCCATAGATGATCGGCGACGCGATAATATGATCGCCCGGTTTTACAAAAGTCTGAATGGCGGTTGTTATGGCCGCCATTCCCGAAGCGAAAACAAGTCCATTCTCGGCTCCGTCCGCCGCCGCCAGAATTTCGGATGTCGCGTCCGCATTTGGATTTCCTACGCGGAAGTATCCATATCCGTCCTCTTTACCCTCACAGATCGCATCAATGGTCTCCACTGAATCCATGATATAAGCGGAAGACAGATAGATCGGAAACGTCTCCGGAACCGTCGGCTGCTTGTTCATCGCATAGCATTTTTCACCGTTCCCTGTATGAATGTAAACCGCCGTATCACTTCTGCTTCTATTATTCAGCATAATTTTCCCTCCTGGAATTCCATCTGCTGTACTGTTTCTTCGGCCGCATCCCTGCCGGATTTCCGGCATGCCGTGGTTCTTTGTCACGCTTCTATGGATGTGCCGGCTTTCCCCGATTTCGTATGCGGGTAAATCAGAAGCCCCAGAACAAATCCGACCGCCGCCGGAACCACCCATCCAAAACCGAGGCTGTAGAGCGGAATCTCATTCAGGACTTTGTCTATAATCCCAAGTTTAAGACCGTAACTGGACAGCAAATAGAAGAACGAATAGACAACCGTTACATAAACGGCTCCCTTATAACCTCCATCGTTCGGCACGAACTTTCCGAAAATCCCGAGAAGCATAAGCACCATCGCGATCGGGTACGCAAATCCAAACCAAGGCGCTGTGTATGTGACAATCGAGTCCAGCCCGAAGCTTGCGACGAAAATCGTAACAATCGGGACAACAAGGACAACATACTTATACGGAAGCCTGCGATTCGTTTCCTGGTCGAAGAAATCCGCAACCGCGGTAATCTGCCCGATCGCCGTTGTAAGGCACGCCAGCACGACGGAAATGCAGAGCCCGTAAATCGCGATCTGCCCGCCGCTCTTTCGAATGACCAGAAGGAGAAGCGCGGCGTTACCGATATCCGCCTTCGCTGTACCGCTGACGGAGGCTCCCATGAAATACAGCCCTCCGTAAATAACCGCAAGACATGCCGCTGTAATCAGACCCGCACCGACATTCACTTTCTGGAACTGCTTCCCTCTGTACCCTTTCTGCCGGATAGAGCTGAAAAATACCGCTGTCATCAGGAAGGATACCAGCGCGTCACCGGTGCTGTATCCACCCAGGAAACTGCTTAAAGCAGGGCTTTCCACCGAAGGCTCCGCGGGTTTTCCAAGCGGATCGGCGATTCCCTTGATCACCAGAACAACCAGGATAACCGTCATGACCGGCGTCAGGATTTTTCCGACCTTGTCCAGCGCGCTGCCTCTGTCCTTCGCGAACAGGAACGCAATGACGAAATAAATCACGACAAACAGCTTGTACGGCGCTTTGCTCCAGACTCCCTGGAGGCCCATTTCGATCCCGACCGCCGCCGTCCTCGGAATGGACACGCAGCAGCAGAGAATCATCATAAGGCCGATAAAAAGCGTATAGAACTTCTTATTCACGTGATTCGTAATATTCTGCACGGATCCGGCATAGCCCAGGATCAGCAGAGCCAGTACCGGCAGCCCAACGCCCGAAGCCAGCATGCCGATCATTCCGGAGAACCATTTTGTTCCGCTCTGGAGTCCCAGCATCGGCGGGAATATCAGATTCCCTGCTCCGAAATACGTCGCGAAGAACGCGAGGCCGATAAACAGTACATCGGCAGCCTTGATTTTTTTAGGAACAGCGTCTTTCATTCCATTTCCTCCTCATTTCATCATTCATAACTTTTAATATTTACATATCGTATTACTATGTTTATAATTTAACATAAGAGGTGGATTCACACAAATAACTAAAGGTTTTTACATATCATAACTATAGGTTATGAATATTCATTACATTCCGAAATTACCCGAACTCATGTAAAGGACTACGATTTAAAAAGAGAAAAGGAAGCAGGAGAAAAAAAGAGAAAAGAGGATCCAATGACACTTTTGCAGCTGAAATATGTAGAAACCATCGCGCGCTGCGGTTCCTTCAGCAAAGCATCGCACCTTCTCTATGTATCCCAACCGGGACTCAGCAAAATGGTCCGGTCCCTGGAAACGGAACTTGGCGTCACAATTTTTATCCGCTCTTCTTCCGGAATCACACTTACGCCGGAAGGAAAAGATCTCCTTCGACGCGGAAGCCTGCTCCTGCATGAAGCGGAGCAAATCAAAAAGCATTTCCAGCAGGAAGTGCCGAAAAACCATGAAGAGCTCCGCGTGTGCAGCCAGCATTACTGCTTTGTCATCGATGCGTTCACTGCGCTTCAGACGGTATCCGATAAAAACTCGTACACCTACCAGCTGATTCTGGAGCAGTCGCCGAAAATCATCCAGATGGTCGCGGAAGACAAAGCGAGCCTTGGCATTCTTTTCTTCAGCAGTCAAAACCGGAAAATCATGCGCCGGATGCTGGAAGACCGGGGACTGGAATTTCATGGACTGTTCTCTTCTCTGCCTTCCGTGTTTCTTCACAAAAGCCACCCGCTTGCGGATCGGGACATGCTCACGCTGGAGGATTTGGAAAAGTACCCCCGTATTTTATACGCCTCCGACACAGATGATCCTCCGGCGCTGCAGGAAGAATTCCTATCCGCCGAGCTTTCGCCCGCGAAAACAATCATAATCAATGATCTGATCCAAAGCCTGGAGGCTTTGACCCATGTAAACGCGTACGATCTTGGCGTGGGGCTCATCACGCCGCTCAATCGGAGCAAAGGGATCGTGGTCCGGCCGCTCAAAGACATCCATGAGCCGGTTTCCATCGGATACATCATGAAAAAGCAGCATCCGCTTTCTTCGCTGGAAGAAGCCCTGCTCAAACAGATTCTGAAATATAAAGAAGAAATCGAGTAGAAGAAAAAACCGGGTCCGCTGACCTTCCGTCAGCGAACCCGGTTTTCAAGAGCATCCAGCATATCTCCATTCCGGCAGACACCCTGGATAATACCGTCCGATTGCGTATCGATTACATATTCTTATTCTGAATGTATTCGTCGATTCCGGCTGCGGCTACCTTTCCGGCGCCCATTGCCTTAATAACCGTCGCGGCACCGGTAACAGCGTCTCCTCCGGCGAATACGCCTTCGCGAGTCGTCATGCCGGTCTGTTCGTCGATCACGATGCCGCCTTTCTTGGTCGGCTCCATGCCCGGCGTCGTATTCCGGATCAGCGCGTTTACTTTTGTTCCAAGCGCCATGATTACGAAGTCAACCGGCGTTACGAACTCAGATCCCTCAATGGGAACCGGACGTCTTCTTCCGGACGCATCCGGCTCACCCAGTTCCATACGGATGCACTTAATGCCGTTTACAACTCCGTTTTCATCCGAAAGAATCTCAACCGGATTGCAGAGGAAGTTGAAATCAACGCCTTCCGCCTTCGCATGCTCGAATTCCTCTGCTCTTGCCGGAACTTCCTTCTCGGAGCGGCGGTAGAACAGTTTCACATCCGCGCCCATTCTCTTCGCGCAGCGGGAAGCATCCATCGCGACATTTCCAGCTCCGACAACCGCAACCGTCTTCGGACGGAGAATCGGCGTATCGTATTCATCCTTATAGGCTTTCATCAGGTTGATCCGCGTCAGATATTCATTCGCAGAAACAACGCCGACCGCATTCACGCCCGGAATATCCATGAACATCGGGAGTCCTGCGCCGGTTCCTACGAACACAGCCTCGAATCCCTCGTCATCCATCAGTTCATCAATCGTCTCCGCCTTGCCGATCAAAGCGTCTGTAACAAACTTAACGCCCTTCGCAGCCAGCTTATCAACCTCAATCTGTACGATTTCCTTCGGAAGACGGAACTGCGGAATTCCGTAAACCAGTACGCCGCCGACCTTATGGAGACTTTCAAATACAGTAACCTCGTATCCCTTGTTTACCAAATCTCCAGCCGCGGTAAGACCCGCAGGACCCGCTCCGACGACGGCAACTTTATGACCGTTCGAAGGAATCTTCTCGATTTTCTCGTCCTTATTATGCTCATTATGATAATCCGCGACAAAGCGCTCCAGACGGCCGATTCCTACCGGCTGTCCCTTAATGCCGCGCACGCACTTGCTTTCGCACTGGTTCTCCTGCGGGCAGACTCTTCCGCATACCGCAGGAAGAGAGTTTGTCGACGTGATTGTCTCATATGCGCCTTCAAAATCCTTATTTACCACCTTCGCGATAAAATCAGGGATCTTGACGTTTACCGGACATCCGCTTACACAAGGTCTGTTTTTGCAATTCAGACATCTCTGTGCTTCGTCCAGCGCCATTTCTTCTGTATATCCGAGAGCAACCTCTTCAAAATTCGTCGCCCGTACGGCCGGGTCCTGCTCCGGCATCGGATTCTTATCAGGTCTCATATTAGGCATTTGTACGTACACCTCCCGTCAATTTGCAGACATGTTCTCTGTCATGCGCTTCTTCCGCAGCGTAAGTTCTTCCTCTCTTGATCAGCAGATCCCAGTCGATCAGGTCGCCGTCAAAGTCCGGTCCGTCTACGCATACAAACTTGCTCTCTCCGCCTACAATCGCACGGCATCCGCCGCACATACCGGTTCCGTCGATCATGTATGTAGCAAGAGAAGCAACCGAATGAACGCCGAATTCCTTCGCAACGCCGCAGGTGAACTTCATCATCATTGCAGGGCCAACCGCAAAGACTTCGTCATATTTCTCTCCGGATTCAAGAAGGTTTCTCAGTTTATCCGTAACGAATCCCTTCTCGCCGTATGTTCCGTCATCCGTAACCATGAACACGCGGTCTACACCGGCACGGAACTCATCCTCAAGAATGACAAGATCCTTCGTCTTGAATCCGCAGACCATGTCTACATGGATGCCCGCTTTATGCATACCGATCGCAATCGGATAAGCCAAAGCGTTGCCAACACCGCCTCCGCAGACACAGACTCTCTTAAGACCTTCCATCTTCGAAGGCATCCCAAGAGGCCCTACCAGATCCGCGATGCAGTCGCCTTCCTGGAGCTGATCCAGAAGCATCGATGTTCTTCCGACCTTCTGCACGATGATGTCCACGGTTCCTTTCTCGGAATCATGACCCGCCATCGTGATCGGAATTCTTTCTCCGTACTCATCCACTCTGAGAATGATAAACTGACCCGGCTTCGCGTGCTTAGCAACAAGCGGCGCATAGAACGTATACCAAGTAATTGTATCGTTCAGCGGGCGCTTCTTAATGATTTCAAACCTTTTCAACGCAATCCCTCCTACATCGAATGACAAAAAAATCACATAGTGGTCCTACGTTATTCTAACACATAATTTAGAAATATAAACCATAAATATGCAAACCGTGCCTAATTTTTATTTATGATTGAAAAAATGCTCATGTCCCCAATCGCAGGTAGGCCGAAGAACCGGCATCACAGCGCAAAAACAGGGGGCTGTTGCATTAGGCAAAAAATTATGCCGGGTGCG
>JAQXNW010000084.1 GCA_029098205.1 Eubacteriales bacterium
AGGAAAGTCCGAAAGTGGATAAGATTTACGCGCTGCCCGGAAATGGCGGCATTGCTAAAGATGCTGTCTGCGTCGATATCGGCGCGGAAGATCTTCCGGCTATTGTCGAATTCGCAAAATCGCATTCCATTGATTTTGCGATTGTAGCGCCGGATGATCCGCTTGTAATGGGGCTTGTCGATCTTCTGAAAGCGGAAGGAATCTCGTGTTTCGGGCCCGATAAAAAAGCAGCGATTATTGAAGGATCGAAAGCGTTCTCGAAGGATCTTATGAAAAAATACGGAATTCCGACCGCAGAATACCAGACCTTCACAGAGATGCAGCCGGCTCTGGAATACGTAAAGACCTGCCGCATCCCGGTCGTTGTAAAGGCGGATGGCTTAGCGAAAGGAAAAGGCGTTCTAATCTGCATGACCCGCGAAGAGGCTGAACAGGCCGTACGGACTATGATGGAAGACCAGAAATTCGGAAAGAGCGGCCTTACGGTTGTCATTGAAGAATATCTGGAAGGTCCGGAAGTATCCGTTCTTTCTTTCACAGATGGAAAAACGCTGATCCCGATGGTTTCCTCCATGGATCACAAAAGAGCGCAGGATGGAGATAAGGGTCTTAATACCGGAGGAATGGGCACGATCGCCCCGAATCCTTATTATACGAAAGAAATCGATGCAGTCTGCCGGGAAGAAATTTTCCTTCCTACAATGATCGCTATGAATCGCGAGGGCCGTACATTTTCGGGATGCCTTTATTTCGGTCTTATGCTTACAAAAGACGGACCGAAAGTCATTGAATACAACTGCCGGTTCGGAGATCCGGAAGCACAGGTAGTACTGCCGCTTCTGGACAGCGATCTTTTCGACATCATGCTGCACGTATCCAATGGCACTTTGGCGGATGCGGATGTGCGTTTTGCGGAGAATGAAAGCGCCTGCTGTGTTGTGATGGCGACAAAGGGATACCCGGGTTCCTATGGCAAAGGATATCCGCTTTCGATTCCGGATGATCTTGATTCCGTTTATATTGCCGGTGCGAAGAAAACAGAGGATGGATCGCTTGTTTCCGACGGAGGACGGGTCCTTGGGGTCACAGAACGTGCGACGACGCTTCCGGAGGCAATCAAGAAAGCATATGCAAGCGTGAAGCGCATTTCTTTCCCGGACGGCTTCTACCGGCATGATATCGGGCAGCGCGCTTTGAAGGCTCTGGAGGACAAATAAGAAAATGGTTTACCGTATTTATGTAGAAAAAAAGGAAAAATTCGCGGAAGAAGCCGAATCCCTTCGGAAAGAGGCTTTGAATATCCTGCAGATTGCGGGACTGAAAAAAGTCCGTGTCGTAAACCGCTACGATGCGGAGAATCTTTCGAAAGATCTCTTTGACCAGGCTGTGGAAACTGTATTCTCTGAACCTCAGGTGGATCGTACATACACGGATCTTTCCTGTGATCCGAAGGATATCGTTTTCGGAGTCGAATATCTTCCCGGTCAGTTTGATGCCAGAGCGCATTCTGCGGAGGAGTGCATCCAGCTTATTTCAAAAGGCGAACGGCCGGTTATAAAAACCGCGAAAATCTATATTCTGAGCGGAGATCTTTCTTCTTCCGATGTAGAAACCATTAAGAAATATCTCATCAACCCGGTGGATGCGCGCGAAGCCAGCCTGGAGCCTGTTTCCACACTGACCGTTAACTACGATATTCCGACAACGGTTGAGACGCTGACCGGATTTGATTCTTACACAGAGGAGCAGCTGGAAGATTTTCTTGAAAGTCACGGCCTTGCGATGGATCTTGCGGATTTGACATTCTGCCAGGAATATTTCCGAAACGAGCACAGAGATCCTACTATTACGGAAATTCGTGTTATTGATACGTATTGGTCGGATCACTGCCGTCATACAACGTATAATACGACAATTGACTCCGTTTCTTTCCCGGACAAAGAGCTTCAGCGTGTTTACGGTGAATATCTTAAAACAAGGAAAGAACTGAATCGCACAAAGCCGGTAAGTCTGATGGACATCGGGACTATCGCCGCGAAATATCTGAAGAAAACCGGACAGCTGACGAAGCTCGACGAGTCAGAGGAAATCAATGCATGCACGGTTAAGATGGACGTGAATGTGGACGGAAAAACAGAGAAATGGCTTCTTCTGTTTAAGAATGAAACTCACAACCATCCGACGGAAATCGAACCGTTCGGCGGCGCTGCGACCTGCATCGGAGGAGCAATCCGTGATCCTTTGTCCGGAAGAAGTTATGTATACGGCGCAATGCGCGTTACCGGTGCGGCGGATCCACTGACTCCTGTATCAGAAACCATGGAAGGCAAACTTCCCCAGCGAAAAATCGTAACCTCGGCTGCGAAAGGATACAGCTCGTACGGCAACCAGATCGGTCTTGCGACTGGAATTGTCGATGAACTGTATCATCCGGGATATGCCGCGAAGCGGATGGAAGTTGGCGCGGTAATTGCGGCTGCGCCGGAGAAGAACGTCCGAAGGGAACGTCCAATCCCTGGTGATGCGGTGATTCTTCTCGGAGGAAGAACCGGACGGGATGGAATCGGCGGAGCAACCGGAGCTTCGAAAAAGCATACTCATGAGTCTCTGGAAGAATGCGGTGCTGAGGTGCAGAAGGGAAATGCGCCTGAGGAGCGGAAACTGCAGAGACTGTTCCGGAATCCGGAAGCGTCGCATATGATTAAGCGCTGCAACGACTTCGGCGCCGGTGGTGTATCGGTTGCGATCGGAGAGCTCGCAGACGGTCTTGACATTGACTTAAATAAAGTCACAAAGAAATATGAGGGACTTGACGGAACCGAACTCGCAATCAGTGAATCGCAGGAGCGTATGGCGGTTGTCGTAGCTGCAGAAGACAAAGACCGTTATATTGAGCTCGCGCACAGCGAAAATCTGGAAGCAACGCAGGTGGCTGTCGTAAAATCCGATCCATATCTAACTGAAACATGGAATGGTGAAACCATTGTCAATATTTCGCGCGCGTTCCTGGATACAGACGGCGTAGAAAAGCATATTGACATTAAAATCGGTGAAAGAAAGCCATATGCAAAAAAGACGGACAAATCGTTTACGGACGCGTATACGGATATTGCGGGCGACCTCAATGTCTGCTCAAAACGAGGCCTTTCTGAAGAATTTGACTCTACAATCGGCCGCGGTACTGTTTTAATGCCGTTTGGAGGGAAATATCAGAGAACGCCGATTCAGGCAATGGTGGATCTTATTTCTGTGGAAAAAGGACACACAGATACCTGCTCTTTGATGGCGTACGGCTACAACCCGATGATTACCTCGGAGGATCCCTACAGCGGCGCGTACCTCGCGGTCGTTGAATCGGTGTCCAAGCTGATTGCATCCGGAGCTTCTTTCGAAGATACCTATCTTTCTTTCCAGGAATACTTCGGTAAGCCTGGAACAGAACCGTCCCGCTGGGGTCAGCCTATGGCAGCGATGCTCGGTGCGTTCCGTGCGCAGAAAGATCTCGGCATAGCTGCGATTGGCGGAAAAGACTCCATGAGCGGCACTTTTGAGACGCTTGATGTTCCTCCTACGCTTATTTCTTTCGCTGTAACGACGGACAAAGCGGAAAATATCATTTCTCCGGAATTCAAGAGAGCGGGAGACCGCATTGTTCTTCTATCGCCGGAAACAGATGGAGAAGGACTTCCTACAGGCGAATCTCTTAAGGCCCTTTTTGATAAGGTGCATGCGCTTGTCCTTCAGAAGAAGGTTTATGCGGCATACACGCCGACCTACGGAGGAATTGCGGAAGCGATTTTGAAGATGTCCATGGGAAACCGCCTTGGATTTGTATTCGATTCCATGCTCAGCAGCGCGGATCTGTTCGGGTATAAATACGGAAGTTTCCTGCTTGAAGTAAGCGCGGATGAAGAGATCGAAAATGCGATGACTATCGGAACGATTTCTGAAGATCTTTATCTTCGGAAGGCGCAGGAAGCCATTTCTCTGGATCATCTCTATTCGATCTATGAAAATAAGCTGGAACCGATTTATAAGTGCAACATCACGCCGAAGGAAAATCCGCTGGAAACCTTCACATATGAAGGGGCTCCGACTATCATTTCTTCTTCTGTGAAAGCGGCAAGGCCGAAGGCATTAATTCCGGTCTTTCCGGGCACGAACTGCGAATACGATACGGCGAAGCAGTTCGTGGATGCCGGGGCTTCTGCGGATGTGTTCATTATTAACAACCTGAGTTCAAAGAATGTAGCGGAATCGGTAGAATGTTTTGCGAAAAAAATTCAGGAATCTCAGATTATCTTCATTCCGGGCGGCTTCTCCGGAGCCGATGAACCGGATGGATCCGGGAAATTCATAACTGCTTTCTTCCGGAATCCGGAAATCAGCGATGCGGTAACCGATCTTCTGGAGAAGAGAGATGGCCTTATGGCCGGA
>JAQXNW010000085.1 GCA_029098205.1 Eubacteriales bacterium
TTGCCGGCGCGATTTCCGCCCTGACGCCGATTGCCGCGATGGTGCTCGCGATTTTTCTTCTCCGCGAATATCCGACGAAAAAGCAGGCTGTTATTTCCTTTGTCCCGGTTCTGGGCGTGCTTCTGATGACGGCGGCCGGAAATTCTCTCGGCATCGCTCCCTGGTATGGCGTTTTGGTGGCCATTGGAAACTGTCTGTTCTGCGCTCTTTTTAGGGTTGTAAACCGGTGGTGCGCGAAAGATTTTAACTTCTTTCAGCGTACCTGGGCAACGATGGTTACCAGCATGGTTCTTTATACGGTTATTGCGCTGATTGCTCTTCATGGAGATGTGCACCGCTATCTTGAGCCGTTTCATCACAGCGGATTCGTCGGTGCGCTTCTGATTCTCGCGGTTTTCTGCTCTGTGACCGCGACGCTTCTCGCGAATTACGGCGCGGGACGGCTTACCGTGGTCCGGTATTCGGCGCTTGGCACTACAACAACTCTGGTCGCGTCGCTTGCGGGGATTCTTCTCCTTCAGGAACCGATCAGCTTGCCGATGTGCGTTGGGATCATTATGATTATTGTGGGTGTCTGGAAAGTAAATACGACAGGCAGAAATGCATAAGAATGCGGAACGGAACAGGTTCGAGGAGGCGGAACGGATTAAATTTAAGGAGGATTCGATGTTTCGTAAGATGAGAAGATTCAAACAGCAGCTCACGAACGAGGAATGTGAGAAAATTCTTCGGGAAGAGCCGCGCGGCGTTTTGTCGATGCATGGAGAAGACGGGTATCCATATGGGATTCCGATCGATTTTATCTTTGACGAAGGGAAAATCTATTTTCACGGGGCAAAGACCGGCCATAAAATCGACGCGCTCCGCGCCGATCCCCGGGTTTCCTTCTGTGTGTATGATGAAGGATATCTGAAAGAGGGCGTGCAGGGACTGAACATCAAAAGCGTGATTGTTTTCGGGCGGATTCGGTTTGTCGAGGATCCGGAGGTGATCATCGATAAGTCACGGAAGATCGGCTTGAAATATGATCCGCCGGAGATGGTGGAGGATGATGTAAAACGGAATGCGAAGATCGTGCAGATTCTGGAGCTTACGATCGATCATATTACAGGAAAGCTTGTGAACGAATCCTGAACCAGGGGTTCAGGAAAAGAAATACGGGGGACGATGGCAATTCGGAAAGCGCATCTAACCTCCTTGTTTTTTAATAACTTATTTGCATGGCCGAAAGGTTGAATTTTTCTGAATAGTGTATTAATATTTATTTAACGAAATATTTGAAATAATCGCGAATATCGAGCATCCGAATTGGGCCGGATGCAAACTCAAGCTGAGCGGAAAATATTCAGGGGAGTTTTGCCCGATTAGAGAAAGGATATTTGAGCAATGAGTCGTATACGCCTATTTACAGAGAATCAGGCGCAGCAGACGGTGGAGGATCTGTATAAGGATCTTGAGCGGAGGATATCAGCGGCACAGCCGGGACTTTGTCCGGTGGATCTCGCGGCGACCTTCCTTCATATCTGCCGTTCGCAGTCCTGTGGAAAGTGTGTTCCATGCCGGGTGGGGCTTGGACAGCTGGAGAATCTGATTGATTCTGTGTTTACCGGAGAGGCGACTTTAGATACGATTGATTTAATTGAGGAAACGGCGGAATCGATTTATGAGTCCGCGGACTGTGCGATCGGATCCGAAGCGGCCAGAATGGTGCTGACGGGTCTTCGTGGTTTCCGGGACGATTACGAGGAGCATATTCTCCATCATCGCTGTACGGCGATGCAGAAGCAGCCGGTGCCATGTTCCTATCAGTGTCCGGCGCATGTGGATGTTCCGGGATATGTGGCACTCGTTCATGCGGGCAGGTATAAGGACGCGGTTCGGCTGATCCGGAAGGACAATCCGTTTCCGTCCGTCTGCGGCCTGATCTGTGAGCATCCGTGCGAGAACCGGTGCCGGAGAACGCTGGTCGATGATCCGATCAATATCCGAGGGCTGAAGCGGTTTGCCGCGGAACACGCAGGTGAAGTGCCCGCGCCTGAGCGCATGCCGGAAACCGGAAAGAAGGTTGCTGTAATCGGAGGCGGCCCGTCGGGTCTTACGGTTGCGTATTTCCTTTCCATTATGGGTCATGATGTTACGATCTTCGAACAGCGGCATCAGCTGGGAGGTATGCTCCGGTATGGCATTCCGGCATACCGTCTCCCCAGAGAGGTCCTGGATTCGGAAATCAATGTCCTTAAGGAAACTGGATTTAAGACGGTGGCGGATTTCCGGATCGGAAACAGTGATGAGATGAAGGCGCTTCAGGAGCGCTTTGACGCGACATACATCTCTCTGGGTGCGCATATGGGACGAGGCGTCGGTATCGAAGGAGAAGACGCAAAAGGCGTTATTTCGGCGGTAGACATGTTCCGTGAAATCGGAGACGGGACGTATCCGGATTTCAGCGGACAGAAGGTAGTTGTCGTCGGCGGCGGAAATGTCGCGATGGACGCTTCGAGAACGGCAGTCCGGTGCGGCGCGGAGTCCGTGACGGTCGCTTATCGTAGAAGAAAAGAGGACATGACCGCGCAGAATGAGGAAATTGAAGGCGCGGAAGAGGACGGAGTCACGATTCTCGAGCTCGACGCGCCGGTTCGGATTAACAAGGATGAGAACGGACGCGCGGTATCGCTTCTGGTGCGGCCGCAGATGCCGGGCGAGATCCGGGGAGGCCGTCCGAAACCGGTTGAAATGACCGGGCGCGATAAAGAAATCCCCTGCGATGTTGTCATCGTCGCTGTCGGACAAGGCGTGGATTCGGACGTTTTCGGCCAGTACGGAATTCCGCTGACACGCGGAAAGATCGCGGCGATCGATACAAGCGAAGTGCTGAGCCGCCCGGGAGTATTTGCCGGCGGTGACTGCGTGACGGGGCCTGCGACTGTAATCCGCGCGATTGCGGCAGGAAAAGTTGCGGCAGCGAATATCGATGAATATCTGGGATACCATCATGAAATTGAGGTGGACGTGGATATTCCTCCGATCGGCTTAAGCGACAATGATCCGCGCGGTCGTGTAAATCTCAAGATGCGTCCTCCGCGGGAACGTGTTCATGATATGAAACTTATGGAATGCGGAATGACAGAAGAAGAAGCGAAGCGGGAGTCCGGCCGATGTCTTCACTGCGACCACTTCGGCTTTGGAATATTCAAAGGGGGGCGGATCGCGAAATGGTAAGCGTAACCATCGATGGGAAAACAATAAAGACATCGGAAGATTCTACAATTCTGGAAGCGGCCCGCAGCGCGGGCGTTCATATCCCGACGCTCTGCTATTGGAAGGGGCTTAATGAAATCGGCGCCTGCAGAGCCTGCGTCGTTGAAGTAGAAGGATACAAGAAGCTGTTTGCGTCCTGCAATAATAAAGTGCAGGACGGAATGGTCGTTCGCACGAACAGCCCGAAAGCCCGGAAGGCCCGGCGCATGAATGTGGAGATGATTCTTTCCGAGCATAACAGCGACTGTTCCGTCTGTGTCCGGAGCGGGAACTGTTCTCTCCAGACCGTTGCGAATGACCTTAATATTACGTCGGTTCCGTTTAAGAAAAACGTATCGATGGATCTTACGAACACGAAGTTTCCGCTCATCCGGGACGGGAGCAAGTGCATCAAATGCATGCGCTGCATTCAGGTCTGCGATAATATCCAGAATTCATGCATTTGGGATGTTGTAAATACGGGCTCCAGGGTGACGGTTGGTGTAGAGCACGCGTACGATCTTGAGCATTCGGACTGCACGCTCTGCGGACAGTGCATCACGCACTGCCCGGTCGGCGCCTTGAGAGAAAGGGACGATACAGAGAAGCTTCTGGAAGCGATCGAAGATCCGGATAAGACCGTGATGGTGCAGATCGCGCCGGCGGTTCGGACGGCTTGGGGAGAATCGTTCGGGCTCTCAATCGAAGAAGCATCCATGGAGAGGCTCTGTGCGATTTTAAAACGGATCGGCGTGGATTATGTATTTGATACGGATTTCAGCGCGGATCTTACGATTATGGAAGAAGGGTCCGAGTTTCTTAAGAAACTGACGGAGCATCCGGGCGAGCTTCCGCTCTTCACATCGTGCTGTCCGGGCTGGATCCGCTACTGCAAGGCACGCTGGCCGAAGTATGTGCCGCATCTTTCGACGGCAAAGTCTCCGCAGCAGATGTTCGGAGCGGTTGTTAAGAGCTATTTTGCGGAGATTCTGGGAACAGACCCGAAGAATCTTTACTCCGCGTCCGTGATGCCGTGCGTTGCGAAGAAACATGAATGCGCGATTCCGGTTATGAATGATGCCTGCGGGGATCCGGATGTGGATCTTGCGCTTACGACAAGAGAAATCGTCCGCCTCATTCGTTCCATGCACATCGATCCCGCATCCATCGAAGAGGAACCGCTGGATGCGCCCTTTGACTTCGGCTCCGGCGCCGGAAATATTTTCGGCGTGACCGGCGGCGTCATGGAGGCGGCTCTTCGAACCGCTAATTTCCTGGTAACCGGACAGAATCCGGATCCGGACGCATTCAAGGAAGTCCGGGGTATGGATGGATGGAAAGAGGCTTCGTTCGAAATTCAGGACACGAAACTTCATATTGCCGTCGTAAACGGACTTATGAATGCGGATAAGCTTCTTCGTGCGATGGATGAAGGAAAAGTATATTACGACTTCGTCGAAGTGATGGCCTGTCCGGGAGGCTGCGTAGGAGGCGGCGGACAGCCGATTCACGATCAGGAGTTTATGGCTGCGAAGCGGGCTCCGCTTCTGTATGAGCAGGATCGAGAGGATACGCTCCGGTTCTCGCATGAGAATCCATCGATCAAGGCGATCTACCGGGATTATCTGGATCATCCGCTTTCGGACAAGGCAGAGAAGCTGCTTCATACGGATCACACGGCGTGGGCCATGCCAAAAGAGGAATGGCGTCCGGAGCAGGAATTCGGCATCTGAAGAAGGGAAGACCGTAGATTCTGCTGAATTTGAAACATCAATAAAGCCAGCAATAAGGGGCGGCCTGGTTCTAAGCGAAGGGAAGATCCCTGTATGCTTTTCCGGCATGCAGGGGTCTATTTTTTCTTAAGGATATGATTCCGGTAAACATCAAACGCGGAAGGAATGGCCCAGACCGATTCGAGTTCCTCCGGTTTCGCGAGGAAAAGTTTCTGCCCCTCGGGCTTTCGCACTTCGAATTCATTCCATTCGTCGGCAAAAAGTTCAAATCCCTGCATATGCCATTCCACATGAGAGAAAATATGTTTCGCGGCAGGAAGAGGGAGGATCTTGAGAATGTGAAATCCCTTTCCTTCTGCATACTTAACAGCTTCTTTCCGGCTTATTTTCCCCGGAAGATTCGGAAACTCAAACAGATCTGCGAGAAGCCCGGTTTCGGGCCGCCTGTCCAGCAGAATGCTTTCCTGGAAGTGGATCAGAAGGACGGTTTTTTCTTCTGTCCGTCTTTTTTTCTTTTCTTTCTTCTTCGGATAGAGGGTTTCAAGTCCCGCTTCATGTGCGCTGCAGAAGTCCTTCCATGGACATTCTCCGCACTTCGGCTCTCCTCCGCCGAGGCAGATCATAGCGCCCAGGTCCATCAATGCCTGGTTGAATGTTCCCGGTGAAACATTCTCCGGAAGTTCCTCCATCAGGCTTTGGAAATATCGAAAGCAGTCTTTTTTTACAGGAATGCGGTCGATTTCGCGCTCTTCCCTTGTCACTCTGGAAAAGACCCGAAGAAGATTTCCGTCTACAGCAGGATACGGCTTTCCATAGGCGATGGAAAGAATCGCGGAGGCTGTATAATTCCCGATCCCCGGAAGAGAAAGAAGATTTTTTTCGTCATCCGGGATTTTTCCATGAAACTGCGCTTCTATGACAGCAGCGGCCTTATGCATGTTCCGGATGCGGCTGTAATATCCCAGCCCTTCCCAAAGCTTAAGGCAGGTATCTTCATCCGCCTCCGCCAGGCTTCGAACGTCCGGAAGACGCTGGAGAAACCGAAGATAATATCCTTTCGCGGCTTCGGTCCGTGTCTGCTGCAGCATAATCTCGGAAATCCATACGGAGTAGGGGGATGGATCCCTCCGCCATGGAAGATCCCGCTTGTTTCTTTCATACCAAGAGAGAAGCGCGGAAACAGAAGGGTGCGGTTTACAGGCTGTATCGGTTGTTTGGGAAATTTCAGTGTCTTTCTTATTCATGCCGTTATTATCGCATGGAATCGAAAGGGTTGCAAGAAAAGGAATGGGTGAATGCTATCCGCTATTCTCCTGGCATAAAAAAGTCTTTTTGCGCATAAAAGGGGCTGTTGCATGAACGATAAATAATCGTTCGTGGCAACAGCCCCTTTTCGTATGCGCAAAAGGCTTAATCTAATAGAGTCGAATGCTTCAAAAATATTGAGATTCTAACGTTTCTCGGCAGTAAAAAATGTAAA
>JAQXNW010000086.1 GCA_029098205.1 Eubacteriales bacterium
CGCTCCAATGTTCGGCGGGATGGAAAACCGGATCAGCCAGGCGGTATTCGCGGTCCCGGCTGTAAAAGGAATCGAATTCGGAGCGGGATTCGATTCGGCAAGGAGCCGCGGAAGCGAAAACAACGATGCGTTTTATTATGATGAGAATGGAACTGTCCGGACAAAGACAAACCGAAGCGGCGGCATTCTTGGAGGAATCAGCTCTGGAATGCCGATTACATTCCGCGCTGCGGTGAAGCCGACGCCGTCCATTGCGATGGAGCAGGAAAGCATCTCATATTCGAAAAAAGAGAATACGATTCTGAAAATCCAAGGGAGACATGATCCCTGCATTGTTCCAAGAGCCGTTCCGGTTATTGAAGCAGCGGCTTCTCTTGCGGTTTTCGATGCTTTGCTGGATCCTCCGGGAACATGGAAATCGATCCGGAAGACCTGCCGAATGCAGGGGAAACAGATATAAGTAAAGGTTAATATATATAGTTAATATTTATAATGAAGTAAACATATAAGTAATTTATTATTTGTAAATCGTTCACGTGCTTTATTTATGAATTTTTAGAAAGGGGTAGAGGAGATGGATATCTCAAACTATCGGAACGAAATTGATGAAATTGATCAGGAACTTATTAAAGATCTGGATCGGCGTATGCGTGTTTCTGAAAAAATAGCGGAGTGGAAGAAAGAAAACGATGTGAAGGTGTATGACCCGGTCCGCGAGCGGGAGCTTCTGGACAAAATCGTCGATGCTTCTTCGCCGGACCTCGCATATTATAACAAGGTACTATTCCGTACGATTATGGAAATGAGCCGTGAACATCAGATGACGATTCTTCATCAGGAATCCGCTCTGGCAGCGGATATCCGGCATGCGCTGGATGTGACGCCGAACGTATTCCCGGAGCAGGCAGTGGTTGCCTGCCAGGGGGTTCCGGGCGCCTATTCGCAGGAAGCGTGCGATCGCTTTTTCAAAATGCCGAAAATCATGTATATGAAAAATTTCCGCGGCGTATTCGCAGCCATTCAGGGCGGGCTTTGCCGGTACGGAATCCTTCCGATTGAGAACAGCACGGCGGGCTCAGTCAACCAGGTTTATGACCTAATGATGGAATATAATTTCCATATCGTGCGCAGCATGAAAGTGAAAATCAATCACTGCCTTCTCGCGAATCCGGGAACAAGGAAAGAAGATATCCGGGAGATTGTTTCGCACGAACAGGCTCTGGCGCAGTGCGAGGAGTATCTCAAGAATTTCCCGCTCGCGAAAATTCATGTTGTGGAAAATACGGCGGAAGCCGCGAAGATGGTTTCGGAATCTGGAAGAAAAGATATCGCCGCGATCGCTTCGGGAGCGAATGGTCAGAATTATTCGCTGGAATGCCTGGATGAAAATATTCAGGACAGCGGTAACAATTACACGCGCTTCATCTGCATTACGAAGGATCTGGAGATCTATCCGGGAGCGAACCGCACAAGCATCATGCTGGTCACGGAGCACCGTCCGGGAGCTCTTTATCAGGTGATGGCCCGTTTCAACGCGCTGGGTGTTAATATCCTCAAGCTGGAGTCCCGTCCGAGAGCGGATACGGAGTTCGAATTCATGTTCTATTTCGATATCGAGCAGTCCGTCTATTCGGAGGAGTTTGTGCAGATGATCAGTCAGCTGGAGGACTGCTGCCAGAACGTCCGGTATCTGGGTAGCTATCAGGAAGTTTAAGTCTTTGTCCGGGAATACTGGATCCGGAAATTTATGAGGATTTATGATGGCAAAGTACAAGATTGTTGTTATTAATGGGCCGAATATTAATATGCTTGGAATCCGAGAGCCGGAAATTTACGGAAGAGAAAGCTTTGACGAGCTGATTGCCCGGACCCGGGAAACCGCAGAGAGGTTGGACTGCGACGTTACCTTTGTCCAGTCCAATCACGAAGGAGATCTGGTGGATGCGATCCAGAACGCGTATTTTCAGCGGATGGATGGAATTATCATAAATCCGGGAGCCTATACGCATACAAGCATTGCAATCCTGGACGCGGCAGAGGCTGTGAAAATTCCGCTTGTAGAGGTTCATATTTCGGATGTCAAAAAACGGGAAGACTTCCGGCAGGTTTCCTATATCCGGAAAGCCGCTGCTGCTACCGTGATGGGAAGAGGCATTCAGGGATACAGTGATGCGATGGAAATCCTGGTTCGCAAGCTGGATGAGGAAGCTCCCAAGCGACCGTGAAACCAAGCATCGTGGAACGCGGGATTCTTATGAGAACGCAGAATCTGTTTGAAAATTCATGATAAATGTTCTATTATCAAAACAGAGTTTGTGGACTTGCATTTGCTGGAGGAATAGGATGGGAAAGAAACTTCTGAAATGGTCTGGTATTGGTGAGATTATACTTGCTGTGTTTTTCTTCGGTGTTGCGCTGATATCGAAAGACGATGGAGGAGCGCTGTTTCTTCCGGATCTGTTTGTCCAGTCGCTGATGTTTCTTTATATCGTGATTGCGCTTCGTCTCATTTTCGGGCTTTTCGGGATTCTTGGGAAGGGACGGAAGATGCTCCTTGTGTTTGCGGTTCTTCTTCTGCTGTTTTCCATTCCGAGTCCGAAAGCGTCGGATGCGATGATGGTCATTTACTTGATCGCATTGGTTGTTTCGGTTCTTTATTTAGCGGGCGCGCTTCTTCTGAAAGGGAAAACGAAAGAAGAAAAATCCGGAAATGGATCTTCGGCGGCCGTTTCCGCTGCAGAATCGGCGGGTGGAAATGACAGGCCGTCTTCGGAAAAGTCAGGAGACAAGGCCGCAGAATGAGGTTCCCATAAAAGATCCTTCAGGGAAGAATAAGCGCCTGGAACCGCTGTTCTTCCCTTTTCGCTGTTTTTTGAAAAAGGAAGAAAGAGGAGATTCTTAAAGATGAAATATGGATTTATCGGATGCGGGAATATGGCTTCCGCAATTCTTCAGGGAATGCTGAACGGAGGAATTTCGGCGCCGGAAGATGTACTTGCTTCCGCGCCCAGTGAAGAGACCAGAAACCGCGTGCACGAAAAGTTCGGTGTGAAGACAACGAAGGATAATGTAGAAGTCAGTCAGGAATCGGACGTTCTGTTTCTCGCAGTGAAGCCGAATGTCCTGGGCGGCGTAATTGAGGAAATCCGCCGATTTGTGTCCGAAAACACGTTGATTGTCAGCATCGTATCCAGCCGTACGATTACGGATCTTGAAATTCTCTTTGACGGCGAAGAGGATTCGGATCGGAAGCTGGTTCGAGTGATGCCGAATACGCCGGCCATGGTTGGCGCAGGAATGTCGGCTGTCTGCTCGAATTCGAATGTTACGGAAGAGGAACTCAGGATGGTTCTTAAGATTTTCCGGTCGTTCGGATCGGCGGAGCTGGTTCCGGAAAAACTGTTCGACGCGGTGACGGCGGTGAGTGGAAGCTCTCCGGCTTATGCATTCCTGTTTCTGGAAGCTCTTGCCGACGGAGCGGTGGCGCTGGGGATGCCAAGGAAGCAGGCATACGTCTTTGCGGCGCAGTCGTTGCTGGGATCCGCGAAGATGGTGCTGGACACAGGGATGCATCCGGGCGAGCTTAAGGATATGGTTTGCTCTCCGGGCGGAACGACGATCGACGCCGTTCGGGTTTTAGAAGAAAAAGGACTTCGGGGAGCCGTGATGGATGCGGTGATCGCCTGCGGCAATAAATCGAAATCGATGTAATTCTCTGTAATTTGTGTGTAGCGGCCGGGTCGGCCGCTGTTTTTCTGTTCTATTTTCCAAAGAATTTTTCGGGAAAAATATTGTTAAAGAACCCTTGAAACAGCCGAAAAAAATTTGAAAAAACTTGTTTTGGAAATTCCTGTACAACCGATGTTTTCTCTGATAACATGAAGACGAATCGAGGAAATCTTGTATTTAAATGATCTTTTAATTCTCTTAGAGATTGAGATATAGGGCTGTTATGATTCTGTAAAATGTTTTTATTTTTTATGGAGTCGATTCGGAAACAGGAACGCAAGGGGTGAGTCTTCCGATAGGGACTTCCTGTCTGCATTCCAGAGAGGTGTGAGCGATGCGTGCGGATGAAAGTTTGCTGGAACTAAGAAATCAAGTTATGGTAGAAGTCGCGAAACTGGCTTTTGAAGGTACGTTGGAGGAGAAAGCGGAGTTTCTTCCTGAGAAAATCATTCCGGGAACCATTCCGCATTATCGCTGCTGCGTATATAAGGAGAGGGAGATTGTCCGGCAGAGAGTCCGCCTTGCGATGGGAAAGGCGCCGGGAGAAAACGATAACGGCAACATTATTCAGGTTATCGAGCCTGCGTGCGCGGACTGTCCGATTTCCAGCTATGTTGTAACGGATAACTGCCAGAACTGCGTCGGGAAGACATGTATCAAATCCTGCCGGTTCGGCGCGATTCATCCGGGGAAATGGCGTTCGGAGATCGATTCTTCGAAATGCCGTGAATGCGGTATGTGCGCGAAGGCATGTCCTTATAATGCCATTGTGCATACGACCCGTCCATGCAAGGCGTCCTGCCCGGTGGATGCTTTGACGTACGATGAGAACGGGCTGTCTGTGATCGATGAAGAGAAGTGCATCCGGTGTGGTCAGTGCATCATTCACTGTCCGTTCGCGGCGATTTCCAATAAAGATTCGACGGTGCAGGTCATTGAAGCTTTGAAGAGCGACCGAAAGGTCTATGCGATGGCGGCGCCTGCGACAGAGGGTCAGTTCGGGAAGGGAATTACAATGGAAAGCTGGAAAAACGCCATGCTGGAAGTTGGATTCGATGATTTTATTGAAGTTGGTCTTGGCGGCGACCTTACTACGGCTTCGGAAGCGGAAGAGTGGTACGAAGCGTATGAGAAAGGCGAGATGCGTACGACATCCTGCTGCCCGGGCTTTGTCAATATGGTGAACCGCCATTATCCGAAGCTGTCTCCTTATGTTTCCACTGCAGTAAGCCCGATGTGCCAGGTTTCCCGTCTGATCAAGAAAAAAGAGCCGGATGCGGTCTGTGTGTTTATCGGTCCATGCATCGCCAAGAAGTCTGAAATTCTGGATCAGAAGATCCCTGGAAACGCGGACTACGCGCTCGTTTATTCGGAAATTCTAGCGATTATGAAAGCGAAGGGCGTGGAACTGAAACCGGTTGAAACTCCAACGTATCAGGATGCGTCTGTCTTCGGAAAACGGTATGCGACCGCAGGCGGCGTTGCGAATTCCTGCATCGAATTCCTGAAAGAAGACGGGAAAGATGTGAGCGGAATGAAGGTCGCGCGGATTTCCGGAGGCGCGGATCTTAAGAAAACGCTGATGCTGGCGGAAAGAGGGCGCCTGGAAGAGCAGTTCATCGAAGGCATGTGCTGTGAAGGCGGCTGTTTCCATGGCCCTTACAGCGAGGATGATTCGCCGAAGGCTATGCGGGAGCGGAATATGATTCTGGGTTCTTATGATTCCCGTAATATTAAGGAGAATCTGGCGAATTTCGATCTTTCCGGACTGAATCAATACAGAGACCCTTATCCGGAGCAGACCGAAGAGGAATAGGTGAAAAAACGGTCTTGAAGGCGGAAGCTTTCCGGTCGGTTGGAAAAAGAAATATCAGAAACAGAAATGAATGAGGCGGTGCGCCGTGGCGGCTGTGCTGCTTCCAAGCGGATCCTGTATTTTAAGGAACGGCTCGGGAGTGACATATCCATTACGGCGACGCCGTTTTTTTGAAGCGAATTGCCGAGAATATGAAAAATTAAGATATCAGTTCTATATTTATGGATGTATTCCGCTTATTGTATTTATAAAAAATGCAAAATACTGAATATTTAATAATAGCAGAAAATGATTAAAATAAAATCATAAACAAGCATCTGACAAAGAGATGCATTGCGGCAGGCTGATTTTTCAAGCTGTTTTGGAGGTTGCCTGTCCGGAGGATAAAAAAGGGGGTTTTTATGGATTACAGAAAAAGGGAGACAGATCGGGGAAGGACGGAGGAACTTGTTCTGATCGCACTTTTCACTGCGCTTACCTTTGTATTTACATGGCTGATTAACATCCGGCTGCCGTTTGTCGGAACAGGAGGACTTATTCATCTTGGCAATGTGCCGCTTTTTATCGGCGCGATGCTGTTTGGAAAGAAACTTGGAGCGGTTTCCGGCGGCGTTGGAATGGGACTTTTTGATCTTCTAAGCGGCTGGGCGGCCTGGGCGCCGTTTACGTTTGTGATTGTAGGAATCATGGGATGGACGGTGGGCTTCTTTGCCGAAAAAAAGCCGATCCGGAATCTGAAACTGAATGCGGCTGTATCTCTTCTTCTTGCGTTAGCGATCAAACTGGTCGGATACTATTTCGCGGAGGTGATTCTGACCGGAAACTGGATCGCCCCGTTCGGATCTGTCCCGGGGAACGTGCTTCAGGTCGGAACTGCGGCCGTAATCGCATTCGCAGCGGTTCCTGCGCTTTCTAAAATTAAAGGGAGGTTTGTTCGTGTATAAGATTATGTCTGCGGGTCCTTCCGAGGTCCGCGAAAATGTACGGATGGCCAGGAGTCTTCCCTGCACAAATCCGGATTTTGATCCGGACTTTTATACTTTTTATCATCAGACGTGCGGAAAATTGGAGAGGATTCTTCATTCAGACAGGCATCAGGCTCTCATCCTGGGCGGGGAAGGAATTCTTGGCCTGGAGGCGGCATGCGCGTCGCTGACGGAACCGGGAGACCGGGTTCTGGTAATCGATAACGGGATTTTCGGAAAAGGCTTCGCGGATTTCGTCCGGATTTACGGCGGAACGCCGGTACTGTTTCATTCCGATTATCACCGCGCGGTGGATCCGGAAGAACTCCGCGCGTTTCTTGAGAATGATCATGCGTTCAAGTACGCGACGGTTGTGCACTGCGATACGCCGAGCGGCGTACTGAATGACATCGAAGCGATTTCCTGTCTTCTGGATCAGTTCGGAATTATGACGGTCGCGGATTCCGTAGCGGCAAGTTTCGGAATTCCGCTGGATCTTTCCAATTCGAAGATCGATATCCTCTGCGGAGGCTCTCAGAAAGCGCTGTCTGTTCCGCCGGGGCTTACGCTTCTTTGGGTCAGCCGCCGCGCGTATGAAACCATGGAGAATCGAAAGACGCCGATAGCGGCTTTTTATGCGAATATCCTGAATTTCCGCCATTACTATGAGAATCAGTGGTTTCCTTATACGATGCCGGTCAGCGATATTAATGGTTTGGCGCAGGCAGTGGATAATTTTCTGGAGGATCCGGATGTGTTCAAGCGGCATAAAAATATCGCAGAAGCTGTCCGGACGGCAGTTAGAAAGAGCGGTCTTTCGCTCTATCTGGATTCGGATTTTGCGGATACGGTTACCGTGATCCGCGTTCCTGACGGGGTCACGGACGAGGAGATTCTGAATGATATGATGACAAAGCATGGCATTATTATCTCCGGCTGCTTTGACGTGCTGAAAGGGAAAGTCGTCCGGATCGGCCATATGGGTGAAAGCTGCCGCGTACCTCTGGTGAGGGATACTTTACGGGCGCTTCAGCAGGTGCTGGAGTCTCATGGAATTTCACTTACGTGCAACCTGGAAGAGGAATTTCTGGCAGCGCTGAAATCCTGCTAGAGAGAAGGAAAAAATAAAGAAAAAAGGAAAAATAAATAAAATAAAGAGAACGCACCCAGTATTTCGGAATGGAAATACCGGATGCGTTCTGTGTTTTGTACAGACATTATTTTACGGACAAACAGGAAAAACCTGAAAAAATTATGCTTTCGGCCTGCTCAGCATTTCTGAATCCAGATAAATCGTAAACGGACCGTCGTTTATGATCCGAACCTCCATGTCGGCCCCAAATATGCCCTGCTGTGTATCCGGAAAAGATTTTTTACAGGATTCTACGAGATATTGATACAGAGGTTCTGCTGAATCCGGGGAACCGGCATCTGTAAAACTGGGTCGGTTGCCGTGTCTGAGATCGGCATAGAGCGTGAACTGGGAAATAAGGAGGATGCCGCCCTGCACTTGGGAAAGGGAAAGATTTGTTTTTCCGTTTTCATCTTCAAAAATCCGAAGATGAAGCAGTTTTTTCAGCATTCGGTCGGCCGTGTCTTTTGTATCGGATTTAGAGATACCGACAAAAACCGTAAGCCCGCGGTCAATGTTCCCAACAGTTCTGCCATCTACAAGAACAGAACTCCTGAGCACTCTCTGGATGATGAAACGCATGAGGATTCCTTTCCGGCGCTGATTCAGGCTTCGTTAAGACGCTTATGAATATAAGAGGTCACGTCTTCTCTTGGAATTTTCAGGGCGGCCGCAAGCTCGCCAAACAGAAGGTCTTCCGCTAAATGCATGAATTTTTTATCGATCTGACCAATGTGGCGGTTTTGTTTCTTCGCGTCGTCGCTCTTCTGATGAATGGATTTCGCCAGTTTTACAAGACCGAGAAGTTCGTGGGAATCAATTACAGACTGATAGTGCTTAAGAAGCTGCTGTGTACTGCTGCTTTTGAAAACTTCCGTAGTCACGTCCGGAAATTCGTCAATTAGTTCATCGGCCTGTTCCCGGCTGATGACTGGCCGCATGAAAACCTTATCATTATCTACGGGAGCGTAGATGACGCCGGTTTGATAAAGCGGCTGCAGAATATAATACAGCTTCGGCTCGATTTTCCCGCCAAAGTCTTCTTTTGTGATTTTCTGCACTCTGCAGACGCCTGTCCCGCCATACATGATCAGGTCATTTTCCTTAAACATGAAGCGGATCCTCCTTTCTGAAAAGATAATTACATATTGAGTCCATATATATTATAACAGAAATAATAAAAAAAGTTAAGTTTTTGCGAAGAGCGTGGTATAATCAATAAATTAGATTTAAATTCGGAACAGCTTCCAGATTGCCGGACGGAGTTAAGGAAGGAAATCGTCATGAAGTACAGAGAGTTAAGCATTGAAACATCAGAGGCTGGGATTGAAGTGCTGACAGCGCTTTTCGATGCGGCCGGAATTGAAAATACAGAGGTTTCGGATCCGAAAGATGTAGAGGACATCATGCAGAATAAGGAAAAGTACGCATGGGATTACATCGAAGAGGATGTTGTTAAAGCCAGAAATGAAACGCCGAAAATGCGATTGTACTTTCCGGATACGGAAGAGGGAGAGAAAGACCGGAAAAAGGCTTTGTCCTGCATCGAGAATCTGAAGAAAGAAGCGGCGGCCGGAGTCTTCGGAGAAAATGCGGATTTCGGAACGCTTCATGTAACGGATGAGATCCGGGATGACGGAGAGTGGAAGGATAAATGGAAAAAATATTTTAAGCCGATGGCCGTTTCTGAGCATATCGTCGTGTGTCCTTCCTGGGAATCCTATGAGCCGAAAGAAGGGAAGTCCGTCATCTCCATTGATCCGGGCATGGCTTTCGGAACCGGGACGCACGAAACGACGTCCATGTGCCTGGAGCTCATCGATCAGTATCTGAAGCCGGGAGACCGCGTTCTGGATGCGGGAACCGGTTCGGGAATTCTCGCGATTGCGGCCTCCATGCTGGGAGCCGGTGAGGTCCTTGGCGTTGATATCGACCGGGAAGCAGTGCGGGTTGCCAAAGAGAACGCTGCTAAAAATCATGTGAAGAATGTCCGGATTGAATACGGCGATGTAACGGAAGGGATTCCTTTTGAAGCGGATTTGATTGCCGCGAATCTGATGGCGGAGCTTTTATGCATGCTGGCGGAAGGAATCCGGAAGCATCTTGCGCCGGGTGGCATCTTTATTTCGTCCGGCATTCTTACGGAGAAAGAATCCATGGCGCGGGATGCGTATCAGAAGGCTGGATTTTCAATTGCAAAGGTTGTCCGGAAGGGCGAGTGGTGCGCGGTTATGGCGGTGCCTTCCAAATCTTGCGAAGCAGTGTCTGCCTGCGGAAAGTGATAT
>JAQXNW010000087.1 GCA_029098205.1 Eubacteriales bacterium
GCATTCTCTCCCGCGGATGTACATCGATCTCCGGCATCTTTCATGTCGAAAATGGACATGGTTTCGTCATTCCCGCAAAGAAGAATGAAGAAACTGTTTTTATCCGGCGTAAGAGTTTTCATGGCGCAAAAGCCGGAGACCGCGTCACTGCCAATATTATCCACTATCCAGACAATCATAATTTAGCTCCAGAAGGTTCAATTTCTGAAATTCTGGCGCATTCCAACAACGGAGAGGCAGACATACTAGCATTAATTCGTGCCTATGATTTTCAGGAAAAGTTTCCGCCAGAAGCAGAAGCTGAGGCAAACCAGATCGCATCTACTGTACTTTCACCGGAAGACACAGCTAATCGATCCGATCTCCGGGACGATATTGTTATTACCATTGACGGAGCCGATGCGAAGGATCTGGATGACGCTGTATCCATTCAAAAAAAAGAAGATGGAACTATTATTCTTGGGGTACATATTGCAGATGTCAGCCACTATGTAACAGCCGGTTCACTCCTGGATCGTGAGGCCTTTCAGCGCGGAAACAGCACATATCTCCTCACCCGTGTTATTCCAATGCTTCCAAAATCGATTTCTAATGGAATCTGCAGTCTTTTTGAAGGCGCTGACAGACTTACGCTAAGCTGTTTTATGACAGTCAAGCCTGATGGTGAGATCATTCATCATGAAATCGTCCCGTCAATGATACGCTCGAAGGCCCGCCTGGTTTATGACGATGTATCGGACATGATCGAAAACGATGACACGGAGCTGATTCAAAAATATTCGAATTATCACGGTTTTGATATTTTCCATACACTCCTGCAGATGAAAGAACTCGCTGAAATCCTGAACCGAAAACGCATGCAGGAAGGCAGTCTGGATTTTGATATTCCAGAGGCGAAAATTGATCTGGATGAGAACGAATTCGCGGTAAATGTCTCGAAAGAGGAGCGCCGGACTGCCAATCGAATAATCGAAGAGTTTATGCTGGCAGCCAATCGCACTGTCGCTGAGCATTACTGCCGGGAGAATCTCCCTTTCGTTTACCGTGTGCACGATAAACCGGATTCAGATAAAACGGATAAGCTAGTCGATTTCCTGAAATCCTGCGGTTACAGCGGATTTATCCCGAATCAGCTTACACCGATTTTTCTCCAGAAGGTTCTGGAGAAAGCAAGAGGAAAAGAAAATGCAGGAATAATAAATTATGCGGTGCTCCACTCTATGATGAAGGCTTCTTACAGCACAGAATGCCGAGGTCATTTTGGACTTGCTTTTCAGTATTACTGTCACTTCACCTCTCCGATTCGAAGATATCCGGACTTGTTAATTCATCGATTTATCCATCAATATTTGGATGCTGTTCCTACTCCCAGCCAGCGGAAAAAAATGTTCCGCATCGCAGAGAAAGCAGCAGATCACTCCTCTGTTTCCGAACGCCGTTCACAAGAGATTGAGCGCGAGGTGGATAAAATGAAAAAGGCCGAATATCTGTCAAAACATCTCGGAGAAAAATTCAGCGGCGTTATCAGCGGAATTGCTGAATATGGAATTTTTGTAACCCTGCCGAACACAATCGAAGGAATGATACGGACTTCCGATCTTGCGGACGACAGTTACCTGTATATGCCGGAAAAATACCGTTTGGTCGGAGAAAAAAGCGGCCGTATTTTCTCCATTTCTGATCCGATAACGGTAACCGTTTTATCCGCGGATCCGCAAAGCAGAGAGATCGATTTTATCTTAGCCGAAGAATAAAGGCCCAGAAACTTGCACTGCGCACACTGTTTTTCAGATTTCTATGTCCTTTTTTCTGATCGAATGATTCGATCCACTGCCCGGCTTTCTTCAGCAAGACAGCGGAACCGGTTCATCAGAATCGAAATTCCGGAGCGGCCCCGTTCCAGAATTTCGATCCCTTGATCCATACACTCCATCAATGATCCTTCCTGGTTTCTTTTTTTTAATATCGAAATCAATTCGTTTCGTATTTTCTTCTCTCCCTCCGCCTGTGTCTCTGGAATTGGATCTCTGTGAAACACCAGTCCGGCGAACAAAACATCCGCCTGCCTTTTTTTAACATATATATCCTCATCACAGATCCGAATTTCACCAGGGAGCAGAAAATTCTGCTCCGCAAGAAGCAGACATTCCATTAATTC
>JAQXNW010000088.1 GCA_029098205.1 Eubacteriales bacterium
GTTAACATAGGCACCCCTCATCAAAGGAAAACACTGTTTCTATAAAAAATAAAGCCGAAAGCAGCAGCAATGCCTTCGGCCAATCATATGTCTTTCGTATTCGTCCTATTTACTCAGTACAAGCGCAACAATCGAAAGAACCAGGAAAAGAACGGTCAAAAAGACGGTTACTTTCTTCAGTACTGCTTCGTATCCGCGAGCTTTCTTCCTGCCGAACAGCTGCTCCGCCCCGCCTGCAATCGACGAGGAAAGCCCGTCACTCTGACTGGGCTGAAGAAGGATCACGAAGATCAGCAGCACACTGATTATGGCCAGAATGACCATCAAAGCTGTTACCATGTGCAAAACCTCCTGAAAAACATAGGTTATTCTATCATGCTTCGGATTTGAAATCAAGAATCGCAGCAAATTTTTCAGGAATAAGACTCGCGCCGCCGACCAAAGCCCCGTCAATATCCGGTTTCTCCATCAGTTCTTTTACATTCTCCGGTTTTACGCTCCCGCCGTACTGAATGATAATGCTTTCCGCCGTTTCATCTGAATACAGATCTCGGATAATACCTCGAATCGAACGGCACATATCCTCCGCCTGATCGGGCGTCGCTGTTTTTCCGGTTCCGATCGCCCAGATCGGCTCATAAGCAATCACCACTCTCGCGGCTTCATCCTCGGTAAGACCGGAAAAATCCGCCCTGAGTTCTTTGCTAACGACCATAAGCTGCTCACCCGCTTCCCGGTCCGAAAGCTTCTCTCCCACACAGAGAATCGGAGTAAGACTGCTCTCTCGGAGCACTTTCCTCAGCTTGCGGCAGCAGCTTCCATCCGTCTCATTGAAATACTGTCTCCGTTCAGAGTGACCGATAATCACACAGTCCGCGCCGATTTCCTTCAGCATAGGAAGAGAAATTTCTCCGGTATACGCGCCCTCATCTTCATAAAACACATTCTGGCTTCCCACTTCAACAGAGGTGCCCTTCAGTTTTTCTTTCAAAGGCACAAGATCCACATACGGCGGAATAATGGCAATCCGCACATCCTCTGGAAGTTTCTGCTTCTTCAAGGCTTCCGCAAATGTTTCCGCTTCAGAAGGAGTCTTATACATCTTCCAGTTTCCAGCAATAAAAGGGGTTCTCATATTTTTTCCTCCCGGGAACACGCAGGCCATCCGAACACTCGAACGCTGCCTGACATCCCCAAAAACAGAATGGCGGACCACCCTTACGATGCGCCCGTCATTCGCTGTTTTGTAATCCACTTAATTAAAGATCTTCGATCACGGAAATACCAGGGAGTTCTTTCCCTTCCAGAAATTCCAAGGATGCACCGCCGCCTGTGGAAATATGGCTGATCTTATCGCCGAGTCCGAACTGATGCACCGCCGCTGCGGAATCGCCGCCCCCGATGATCGTCGTACCCTTGCAGTCTGCCATTGCCTGCGCAACCGCTTTCGTCCCTTCTGCAAAACGCGGCATCTCGAATACACCCATCGGTCCATTCCAGACGACTGTCTCTGCTTCCAGAATCACATCCCGGTACAATTTTCGTGTTTCAGGTCCGATATCCATACCCATCCGGTCTTTCGGCATCTTGTCCCAGGGATAGATTTCACAATCCGCATCTTCCGCAAAACGGTCCGCGGTCACAATGTCCACAGGAAGAAGCATCTTCACGCCCTTCTCTTCCGCTTTCTTAAGCAGCCCGGCCGCAAGCGAAACACTGTCTGCGTCAAGAATAGACGTGCCGATTTCCTTTCCCTGTGCCTTAAAGAAGGTATAAGCCATTCCTCCGCCGATCAGAAGCGTGTCGACCTTATCAAGAAGATTTTCAATCACGTCGATTTTATCGCCGACTTTCGCGCCGCCGAGAATTCCGACAAAGGGACGTTTCGGATGATTGACAGCCTCATCCAAAAACTGCACTTCTTTCTCTACCAGGAAACCGGAAACGGTTGGGAGATATTCTCCGATTCCTGCGGTCGAAGAATGCGCTCTGTGCGAGGTGCCAAACGCGTCCTGCACAAAAATTTCACCAAGCGAAGCAAGTTTTTTCGCGAATACAGGATCGTTCTTCGTCTCTCCCGCAACATACCGGACATTCTCCAGAAGAAGAACCTGCCCCGGTTTAAGCTCAGAAGCGGCTTTCTCCACCTTCGAATCCACAACCTCCGGTGAAGGCACAAAAAGAACTTCCTGCGCAAGCAGCTCCGAGAGTCTCTTGGCAACCGGAGCAAGTGAAAACTCCGGTTTCGGCTCACCCTTCGGACGGCCGAGATGGGACATCAAAATAAGACTTGCGCCGTGCTCCAATATATAACGGATCGTTGGAAGCGATGCGCGGATCCTCGTGTCGTCCGTAATAACTCCGTTCTTCATCGGAACATTGAAGTCACAGCGCTCAATCACTTTCTTTCCAGCCAGATCAATATCTCTTACTGTCTTTTTCATGCTGCGGCGACTCCTTACTTATGATCCACCGCATACATATGCCGTGCAAGTTCCAATGTCTTCGAAGAATAACCGAATTCATTATCATAGAATCCGATCAGCTTGAAGAAATGATCCGTCAGCTGTACGCCAGCCGTCGCATCGAAAATCGAGGTGTTCGCGTCACCGATGAAATCGGTGGAAACAACCGGATCGTCCACATATTCGATGACGCCCTTCATCGATCCTTCGGAAGCTTCCTTCATGACCTTCCGAATCTCATCCATGCTGGCCGATTTCTTGAGACGAACCGTAAGATCGGTCAAAGAAGAATCCGCAGCCGGGATTCGAACCGCGATGCCATTCAATTTTCCGTTCAGCTCCGGAATGACCTTCCCGATCGCTTTCGCTGCACCTGTCGTCGTCGGAATAATGTTTCCGAACACACTTCTTCCTCTTCTCCAGTCTTTCGGGTTCTTCGAATCTACCGTAAACTGCTTCGCTGTCGCGGCATGAATGGTCGTCATGAGACCTTCTTCAATGCCGAACGTATCATTAAGAACCTTGCACATCGGGGCCAGGCAGTTTGTTGTGCAGGACGCGTTGGAAACAACCTGCATGTCGCTGGTATACGAATCCGAATTCACCTTATATACAAATGTCGGCGTCACATCATCCTTTGCCGGCGCGGAAATGATAACCTTCTTTGCGCCTGCCTGAATATGCCCCATTGCCTTCTCTGTCGTAAGATACGCGCCGGTCGCTTCAATGACATATTCCGCGCCGCATTCTTTCCATGGGATTTTGGTAATATCGTTCTCGCCGTATACCGGAATCTTCCTACCGTCAATAATCAGGCCATCTTCATATCTTCCGCATTCCTTCGGGAATCTTCCGAAAACGGTATCATACTTCAGCATGTACAGCATGTAATCGATATCCGCATTCCGCTTATTGATGCCGACGATTTCAACATCCGGCATATTCTGTGCGGCACGCAGGATTACCTTGCCGATCCGGCCGAATCCACTGATACCAACTTTTACTGTCATAATGATCCTCCTCCTGCTTTCTATCTGCAGCCAAGTTCGAATTTTTAATTGTCTGAATTGATTATAACACCGGATAAACCGCGTATTCAAGGCTTTCCGGGAAATCATAAGAAACAGAGGGCTGGACAAAGGAACCGGATCTCCATGCTTCGGGACCGTCAGACAAGGCCCGGGAAATCGAGCTGCCTAAGAGCCTCAAACAGAACAATATTCGCGGAATTCGCAAGGTTAAATGAGCGAAGCTTCGTATTTTCGCTCATGGGAATTCGGATCGTATGCTCCGGATGTTCTGCTAGAAGCGTCCTTGGAAGGCCCTTTGTCTCCCGGCCGAACAGGAACATGTCTTCATCCCTGTACTGAAAATCCGTATAATACTTTCTGCCTTTCGTGCTCACGAAAAACATCCGTTTCTTTCCCTCATATTTTTTCATAAAATCAGAGAGACTTTCATGCACTTCCAGATTTACATATTTCCAGTAGTCCAGACCTGCTCTCTTAAGTGACTTGTCATCAATAAAAAATCCCAGAGGTTTTACCAGATGCAGCACCGTATCCGTTGCTGCACAGGTTCTGGCAATATTTCCTGTGTTCGGAGGAATCTCCGGTTCTACAAATACTACATGAAGCGCCAATGTTATTCTCCCCTCTTTTATCTATCATAATCCTCTTTCGATAGTATTTTCGCTATTTTAAGTATAATCGTACTGCCGATAAAAAGAAAAGGCAAATGATCCCAAGCCGGCCTGATGACTTAGTGAAACCTACTGGAAAAAAACGACTATCTGCGGTATAGTAATAAAATCAGAAATAAAAAGAATAAGGAGTTATACATCATGAGTTTATATGAAGAATGGGACAAATTGCTGAACGGGCAGACAAAAGAGACATTCGAAGCATTCTGGAAGGAATATTCCGAAGCGGAGATGAAAATTTATACGGAAATACTGAATCATAAAGATGAGAAGCTTACAGGCACGCTGAAGGAACTCGCTGAAAAATTTGGTATCCGTGAGGTGATCTTTGAAGGTTTTGTCGACGGGGCAGTCAGCAGTCTGAACGATGAGTCCGCGATCGATCCGAAGACAGTTACGGAAGAAACACCGCTCTCGTTCGATTTTGACTATCGGAAGCTCTACAGAAACATGCTGAAAGCGGATGCTTCCCACCTTTACAGTCTGGAAGCATGGGACAATGTCCTTTCCGAAGACGAGCGCTCTACGATTACACGGGAATTCAAAAAATCCAAGATTTACCACGCGCCGAAAAAAATCGGAAGAAACGATCCATGTCCGTGCGGAAGCGGGAAGAAATATAAAAACTGCTGCGGAAAGAAGACTGCGTAAAAAAAGACCGTCTGGAAAGACGGCCTTCCGCTAAATTTCCGCGTTCATTCAATTTCAATGACAGAGTTGTCTGCTCGTGCTTCATGCATGAGCAGTTTTTTTCCGTTCATATCTTCGGCCCACGACAAAGTAGGAGTCCGTGTCAAAGACAGCAGACTAGCGCCATTAAAACGCGATCCTTCAAAGTCCGTTCTTTTCACAAAGCGCTGCAATCGGACATCCGTCGCAGTTTGGGTTCCTCGCGCTGCAGCAGTTTCTTCCATGAAAGATCAGGAGATGATGCGCTTCTGTCCAGCGGTTCTCAGGAAGCGTCTCCATCAGCTGCTTCTCAGTTTTTTCGACGGTGTCCGCTTTCGCCAGTCCGATCCGGTTGCTAACGCGGAAAACATGCGTATCAACTGCGATCCTCTGCTTCCCGAATCCGTCTGCCAAAACTACATTTGCAGTTTTCCGTCCGACACCCGGAAGACTTTCCAGATCATCCTGCGTATCCGGAACCTCACCGCCAAAACGCTCTGTCAGAGCCTTTGCCATGTTTACGATATTTTTTGACTTATTCCGGTAAATACCGATGCTGCGGATGTATTCCGCCACTTCCTCCGGCTTCGCCCTGGACAGAGCCTCCGCATCCGGATACGCCTGATATAATGTCGGCGCTACCATATTTACGCGTTTGTCCGTCGTCTGCGCGGAAAGCATCGTCGAAACAAGAAGCTGAAATACATTCTGATGCTCAAGTGCGCACTTAGCCTCCGGATATTGTTTTTTCAGTAAATCCAAAATAGCCGTAACCCTGGTCTGATCCATGACTGATGATTCCCCTTTCTGCATGCTTTATGCTGTAAATTTACCATATATTCCCGTCTATTGACAAAGCATTTCGGTAAAAATATACTGAAATACGGACAGGAGGCTTGCATGTCGATTCAGGATTATCTAGAAGGCAGAGAAAATATAATACACCCTAAAACAGACAGTCTCTACCGATCCCTCTGTGAAGAAATACTGGCCGGACGGATCGCGCCGGGCGAACGGCTGACTGAAAAACAGATCTGCGATCGGTTTCAGATGAGCCGCACTCCGGTCCGTGAAGTCCTTACCCGCCTTGAAGAAGCCGGACTCTGCCGGATCATTCAAAACCGCGGTGCCTTTGTCCTGGAAATCACGGAGCAGGATATTCTGGATCTCTTCGAAATGCAGGCAGAGCTCCTGGTGACATCGATCCGGTGGGCAGTTGAACGAATTACAGAGAAAGAAATGGAAGAGCTCACCGAAGTTTTCGATTTCCTCCCTTTTTATACGAAAACGGGAGATTTTCAGAAGCTGATTCAGATTAACGACGCTTTCTGCCGCATTCAGTTTCGGGCGGCGCATAACCGGTTTGCTGAAAAACAGCTGACAGCCTGGAGTCTCTATATCCGGTACGCGTTTCCAGACGAATATAAAAGTCCGGAAGCGCAGATGGCGCTTCTCCAGGAGCAAGGGGATATTTTCACTGCTTTCCTACATCGCGATCCCGAAGAAGGAGTGGCTGCGATGCGAGAACATATCGAAGGCTCCCGGAGGCGGAAATTCGGAGATAAGGGATGATAATATTCTCGGGATTTGAGTTAAGATCGATTCAGAAATACGTTCAGCGTGCATAATATGGTATAAAAGAATAGGAAAGAGTAAAAAAGATAAACACAAGATAAACACAATAAGATAACAGAAAAATACTCATGACTGAAAAATATACGAAAAAAAAGAAAAGTTCGGTTCTGTACAGGATCATTACCGTCATCCTGCTTATTATCATCGCGGTGAGCGGTTTTCAAATCGGAAAAATATTATACGGATACCATAAGGGAACATCCGAATACAAGAAAACGGCGGAAACAGCGCATAAGGACGGCATCGATCACGGCGTGGACTGGGACGCGCTTCTAAAAATGAACCCGGATATCAAGGCCTGGCTTTATCAGGAAGATTCGGTCATCGATTTCGCCATCGTGCAGTCAACCGATAATGAGCACTATCTCTACCGGCTGATCGACGGTACCTGGAACTCCATGGGAACGCCGTTCGTTGACTACCGATGCAAGGATCCGTTCCATGAATTCCTTACAATCGTATACGGCCACCGCATGAAAAACCACACGGTTTTCTGGTATCTAGCCGATTATCGGAACGATCCGGAATATTATAAAAAACATCCAACCTTGGATCTTTATATGCCGGAAGGAAATTACAAGCTGAAGGTTTTCGCAGCAACAACCGTTTCCTCGGACAGCAGCCGTTATCAATTTGATTTTTCAACGGATGAGCAGAAACAGGAGTATCTGGACTGGATCCGACAGTCATCCACGCTAAAAACAAATGTGAAAGTTTCGATAAATGACCGGATTGTCATGTTCAGTACATGCTCCAGAGAAGATGACAAGAAGTACGGAGATGCGCGAGCTCTGGTATTCGCGAAAATGGTAAAAGTAAAATGATGACCAAGGCAAAGTAACTTTTATTTTATCGCATACACTATTTACATGCAAATACTGAAACGGCGCTTCCCGAATGAAGCGCCGTTTTTTCATGCAAAACGGCCGGTCGGCAATTCCTGCCGTCCGGCCTTCTGTCTGCAGAATCAATGATTCAAAGAAGTCTTAAAATTTTTTCGCTCTGTAGATCTTCCGATTCACGAAAAAGAGATTTTCAGGAACTTACTTTCCAAGCTCTACGCTTACTCTCCAAACAGTATCTCTCGCGATCATGAGCTCCTCATTCGTCGGGATCAGAAGTACCTTAACCTTGGAATCGTCTGCGGAAATCAGTGCTTCCTTTCCTCTTACATTATTACGGATGAGGTCCAGATGAATTCCCAGATTATCAAGATTGTCGCAGATGATGTCACGCATGCCGAAATCATTTTCGCCGACACCCGCTGTGAATACAATGACGTCTACGCCGTTCATTTCAGCAATATATGCGCCGATGAAGAAGCGAACCCGATGCGCGAAGATCCGCATCGCAAGCTGCGCTCTTTCATTCCCATCCTTCGCAGCCTCTTCCAAATCGCGGAAATCCGAAGAAATTCCGGAAATACCCAGTACACCGGACTTCTTATTCATGATTTCGTTGATCTCCGCACTGGAAAGATGCTCTCTGTCCGCGATATATGTCATAATCGACGGGTCGATGTCTCCGCAGCGGGTTCCCATAACAAGACCCTCCAGCGGTGTAAATCCCATGGATGTATCGATAACTCTTCCGTTCTTGATCGCGGTTACAGAAGCTCCGTTCCCCAGATGGCAGGTAATTATCTTAAGATCCTCTTCCTTAAGTCCCAGAATTTCCGCTGCGCGGTGCGCTACATACTTGTGGCTCGTTCCATGGAAACCATATCTTCTTACATGATACTTCGTATAATACTCATACGGAAGCGCGTAGATATAGGATTCCGGCGGCATCGTCTGATGATATGCTGTATCGAAAACTGCAACCATCGGTGTATCCGGCATCAGTTCCTGGCATGCGCGGATTCCAAGAACTGCCGGCGGATTATGAAGAGGAGCCAGAGCGCTGAGCTCTTCAATTCCTTCCAGTACTTTCGGCGTAATAACAAGGCTGTGCTTGTATTTTTCTCCGCCATGCGCAACTCTGTGACCAACCGCTCCGATTTCACTCATGTCATCGATAACGCCGTGATCCGGATCGACAATCGCGGAAAGAACCTGCGCGATCGCTTCCTTATGTGTTTCCATCGGTGTCTCGTTTTTCCACTTTTCACCCGTAATTACCTTCGTATGGGTAATTACAGAACCATCGATTCCGATTCTTTCAACGAGACCCTTCGCCATCAGCTTTTCTCCGTTCATATCCAGAACCTGATACTTCAAAGAAGAACTGCCGCAGTTGATTACCAGTACTTTCATGAAAATCTCCTTTATCTTATACTTTTGACGAAAATGACAGTCTCTTTCGAGACCGCACCTATGTGAATTATATGCCAGAAAAGACGGCTTTTCAAGATTCTATCCCTGAAAAGCCGTTTTCTCCGCTAAACCATTGTTACGATGTTTTTTTCGTTTTTTGACCTTGCCGGGATATCCGGACATTCGCTTTACACCTTCTGATAATACCGCTTCTCTTCAGATCCGATGATCGCTGTGCCGGAACCTCTGTCCGTGAAGATTTCCAGAAGAACCGAATGCGGAAGCCGTCCATCCAGTACATGGACACGCCGCACTCCGGCATGAATCGAATCAATGCAGTTCCGGATTTTCGGAATCATACCGCCCGAAATAACACCATCTGCAATAAGCTGCTCCGCATCATTCGTATATAACTCGGAAATCATGCTGTCCGGATCCTCCGGATCCATCAGAACTCCCGGTGTATCCGTAAGATAAACCAGCTTCTGAGCGCCGACAGCCTGCGCGATCATCGCAGCTGCGTGATCACCGTTGATATTATATCTTTGACCTTTCTCATCCGCGCCGATCGGAAATACTACCGGAATAAAGTCATTTTCTACAAGATCCTTGAGGACCTTCGTATTCACCTTCGTCACTTCGCCGACAAAACCGATATCCTTCTGGTCAGGCATCTGCTTCCGGACGGTCAGAAGATTTCCGTCCACTCCGGAAATTCCAACCGCGTTTACACCCAGAGACTGCGCTTTCTGCACCAGCTCTTCATTGACTCTTCCCAGGACCATTTCCGCGATTTCCAAAGTTTCCGCGTCTGTGACCCGAAGACCGTTATAGAAAACCGGTTCGATGCCGACTTTTTTCACCCAACGGGAAATTTCCTTGCCGCCTCCATGCACGACGATAGGCTTAAATCCAACCAGCTTAAGAAGAGCGACGTCTTCCATGACATGATTTTTCAGCGATTCGTCCTTCATCGCGCTTCCGCCGTATTTCACGACGATAATATTCCCGTGAAAACGCTGGATATAAGGGAGCGCTTCGATCAATATATTCGCTTTTGTAAGTTCTTCTTCCAGATTCATCCTGCCCTCCAGTATTTATGAACGATAATCACCGTTTATCGAAACATATTCATGCGTAAGATCGCAACCATACGCGGAAGCTTCCTTGCTGCCGTCATGAAGATCGACAGAAATGATTACATGCTCTTCCGCCAGAATCTTTGACGCCTCTTCCTCAGAGAACGGTACCGCCGCGGATTCTCTGCATACGAGAATCGCTCCAGATTTTGAGCCGATGCTGACCTCCACATGGTCACAGGAGAAATCCGCATCCGTATATCCGACCGCGCAGAGCACCCTGCCCCAGTTTGCGTCTTCGCCGTAGATCGCCGCCTTGAGAAGCGTAGAACTTACAACCTGCTTCGATACTTTCCGGGCGATTTCTTTCGAAGGAGCTCCCGAAACATGCACCTCCATAAGCTTTGTAGCCCCTTCACCGTCTCCCGCGATCTTTCTCGCGAATTCGGTGCAAAGTCCATGAAGGGCTTCCGTAAAAATCCGATAATCTTCTCCCTCTTCTGTGATCTCCGGATTGCCGGCCAGCCCGTTCGCCATAATCAGAAGCGTATCATTGGTCGACGTATCTCCATCCACGCTGATCTGATTAAAGCTGTCCGGCACCTCTTCCCGGAGCGCTTTCTCCAGGAGCTCCTTTGAAATCGCGGCGTCGGAGCAGAGGAAGCTCAGCATCGTCCCCATATTGATATGAATCATGCCGCTTCCCTTCGCGATGCCGCCGATGGTACATTCCTTTCCGCCGATTTCAAACCGCACGGCAAGTTCTTTCGGAAGCGTATCCGTAGTCATGATTGCTCTTGCGGCTTCTCCCGATCCATTATTTCGAAGCTTCGAAGTCAAAGAAGGAATTCCTTTTTCAAAAGGATCTTCGGTCAAAGGAACTCCGATTACACCTGTCGATGCAGGCATCACATCCGCAGGGCGGATGGAAAGCGCTTTCGCCGCTTTCGAGCACGCGAACTCCGCGATCTCCTCGCCGTTCGCGGTGCAAGTGTTCGCATTTCCGCTGTTCACGACCACCGCCTGCGCGGTATGATCCGAAAGATGCCTTTTCATAACTTTAATATGGGCCGCTTTCACCTTATTCTTCGTGAATACAGCTGCCGCATTCGCCGGCACTTCACTTACAATCATCGACATATCGTCTTTGTTCGGATTGCGGCGGATCCCGCTGTATGTTCCGGACGCTTTATATCCCTTTGCGGCGCAGACGCCGCCGTCTACAAACTCAAAATTACTCAATGAAGCATTCTCCTATCTCTTATCCTGTTATTCCGGAGGCTCCGGCAGCGCATGGCAGAGCGCCTACAGCAGACCCTTTGTCTCCTCAAATCCAAGGACCAGATTCAAGTTCTGAACCGCAGATCCGGACGCGCCCTTTCCAAGGTTGTCAAACCGGGAAACCAGAAGCGGCCGCTCCTCGTTCCCCGCTACCAGAATCTCAAGATCGTTCCTTCCCGCCATTGTATTGCTGTGAATAAATCCATCGTCCGGGACGCCATCTTTCACATGAATCAGCGGCTCCCCTTTGTAATGCCGGCGGTAAATATCCCGAAGCCCTTCCAGAGAGACCGGTTTCTTAAGCATTTTCCCGAACAAAGGCACGGTCATGACCATTCCGCTGTAAAAATCGCCGACAATCGGACAGAACGAAGGAAATTCAGAAAGCCCGGTCATCGCCTTCATCTCCGGAAGATGCTTATGCACCTGCGTGAGGCCGTACTGCCCGGGGCTCTTCAGATACTCCGGACGGTCTTCCCGTTCATGATTCTGGATCATTTTCTTTCCGCCGCCGGAATATCCTGTTACGCAGAAGGATGTCAGAAGCGTATCCGGAGAAAGAATTCCCGCATCAATAAGTGGACGGACCATCATAATGAATCCGGTCGCGTGGCATCCCGGATTCGCGATGCGGTGGCTTTTGCGGATTTTATCTCTCTGCCCTTTCGTAAGCTCTGGCATACCGTATACCCATCCCGGAGAAGTACGGTGGCAGGTCGATGTATCAATCAAAGTAACATCGTCCGGGCAGGCAGCCGCGATTTCCTCCGAAGCCGCATCCGGCAGGCAGAGAATGGAAGCATCCGCTTCTTCCGTCAGGCGGACCCTTTCCTTCAGATCCTTCCTCTTGGATTCATCGATTTCCAGAATCTCTATATCATCACGGTCATCCAGATATTCATGAATCTTAAGACCGGTCGTCCCATGCCCGCCGTCAATAAAAACTTTCTTCGCCATTCTGCATCTCGTCTTTCTGTTCCCAAAAAAACCCCGAAAAAATACATCCTTTATTTCATGTTAACAAGGACATCATACTCTTATCTTTTTCCCGTTGCAAGAGAAATGTTGTATTTTATTAACTTTTTATTTATATTTATGCATCACAATATGCAGTGCAATTCACTTTCCGCCTTCGAATTGGTCTTGACCGTCTTTTTTACAGAATGATATACTATTATACTGTATTTATTAACTAGATTAACTAGAAGAGAATACCATCCCAAGCGGGATCCGGGGACAAATTCCCTGCGATTTTTCCAGAGGACAGGCATCTTAAGAAAGGACCTTTAACATGGCGGAAATCACCATTCCAAAACACGATAAAAACAGAATTTTCTCCGGCATCCAGCCTTCGGGCGATCTTCATCTCGGAAACTACCTGGGAGCGCTTCATCAGTTCGTAGATCTTCAGAACGACGATCAGAACGAATGCATCTACTGCGTCGTAGACATGCACGCGATCACCGTGCCTCAGGATCCTAAGATGCTGAGAAAGAGAATTTATGATCTGACCGCCCTCTATCTTGCCTGCGGAGTGGATCCGAAGAAATCGATTCTTTTCGTTCAGTCGGAGGTTCCCGCGCATGCAGAGCTTGGATGGATCATGACATGCAGCTCCTACACGGGGGAGCTTTCCCGCATGACGCAGTTCAAGTCAAAGAGTCAGGGAAGAGAATCCGTTCCATCCGGGCTCTTCGTTTATCCGACTCTGATGGCCGCGGACATTCTGCTTTATGATGCGGACGAGGTTCCTGTCGGAACGGATCAAACGCAGCACATCGAGCTTACAAGAGACCTTGCGAACCGGATCAATAATACCCGCGGCGAAACCTTCATTCTTCCAAAGGGACGCTATCTTAAGGAAGGTGCGCGCATTATGGCGCTGGACGATCCGAGCAAGAAGATGAGCAAATCCGCTCCGAATCCGATGAGCCGGATTTCTCTTATGGATGATGAAAAAACCGTTAAGAAAGCGATCATGCGCGCGACGACCGACTCCGACGGTGAAATCCGCTTTGACCCCGAGAACAAGCCGGGCGTCAGCAACCTGATGAATATTTACAGCGTTCTCTCCGGCGAGTCTCTGGACTCTCTTGAATCTATGTACCGGGGCAAAGGATACGGAGATTTCAAAAAGGATCTGGTATCGGTCGTAAACGGAGCACTGCAGCCGATCCGCACGCGATTTGAAGAAATCCGGGAATCTTCGGAGCTGATTGACATTCTGGAAGACGGCGCTGAAAAGGCATCCGCGATTGCAAATCCGGTTCTCGCCCGCGTAAAAGAGCGTTTCGGAATGGGACTCGGAACCAAATAGAATTTTTTTCTGATAATCGAAAGGACGGGAAATCCAGAAAAAGATTTCCCGTCCTTTTATTTCTTTTCAAAAATTTCCATCGCAATCGATCTTCCGAATATATCCTGCGCTTTTATGACCATTCTCCCTGGATTTCGGAAAACATTCTGGTACGAATACTGCAGCTTCCCGTTTCGGCGGATAAACTGCGCCGCAGGCCGAAAAACATGACCATCAAAATGCGGATCCAGACTCCAGCTGTCAAGAAGAGCGAGAGGATTCTCGGAAGCGAGCTCCCTCGCCTGAATCCGATCCGTATCTTTGATATCTTTTCCAAACCGAAGATCGAAAAAATCCGAAATTATTATTTTTAGAAGCTTCTCTTCCGGGAGGATCTGCTGTTCGGTTTCACAATCAACGCGAATCCGAAACGGAGGATTGCTTTCTTCTGTCATGACTTGAAACGGCTGATCCGCATAAAGAGACATTCCGGCTCCATTTTCCTGCACCCGTTTCATCGTATAGGAAGCCGCCAGATTCCCGATGTCACATGCAATGAACCGTCTCCCCAGCCGGGAAGCAACAGCGGGAAGCGTGCCGCTTCCGGAGAAGAAGTCCGCGGTAAGATCCCCTTTCTTCGTCGCAGAACGCATCATCCGCTCGATCAGCTGCTCGGGTTTCTGGCTCGCATAGCCGGTTCTCTCTGAAGAGGTTCTCCCGACCATATCAATCGACCATACATCCTTCATGTTTACAAGCGTGTACCAGCCGTGCTCATCCTCATACTCCTTCACACCATGGAACCGGTACGGTTTCATTCCGCGGTTGTAGGACTTCTCCTTCTGCGGATAAAAAACGTATTTCTTTGTTTTGCTGTACATCAGGATCGTGTCATGCTTCCTGGAGAAGTGCTTTTTAGTGCTTCCGCCCGATTTATAGGTCCAGATCAATTCGTTCACGAACTGATCCTCCCCAAAAATTTCATCCATGATTATTTTCACGTAATGAGAAGCGTGCCAATCCAGATGAACGAAAATGAGTCCGTCCTCACGGAGAAGTTCCTTCATAAGAAGAAGCCGCGCCGCAAGATTCCGGAGATACTCATAAAGACCTTTTTTCCAGGTGTCCTGATACGCAGGATGGCGAAGCTTGCGGCCTCCCGCAGACAGAACCGCCTCATAGTCGCTTTTGGTAAAAAAAGGAGGATCTATATAGATCATCTGGATTTTTCCGCGGTATTCATCGTTCGCAGCCAGTGTTTTCAGAAAACGGATATTGTCTCCCAAGTAGAAAATATTGGACTCCGACGGTCCGAACTCTCCCGTTCCCGCCTGCTCTTCATTTAATATCAAATTCGCAGCCTCGGAATTTTCCGCCTGAAGACGCGCATACTGCATGACGTTCCCGATCTCTTTAAGAAGACTACTCATAGATTTCCCTTCTTCCGCAGCATTTCCATAAGATCCTTTGTAATCCTGGCCGTAATTCCCCAGATGACCGTTCCGTCTATGTCATAGATAGGTACGTCGGTCTGATTTGTAAACCACCTGTAATCTTTCCCGATGCCGATCCTGTCGTATGGAAAATCATCTGGAATCACCGGTTTCATTTTCTCAATATAAAGTTCCGGATTCATATGAAGAAGGCGATCTGCGTCCACCAGAAAAACATGATCCACCTCTTCTTCCTGCAGATGAATGTTTTTATAATCTTCGTACGAAACCGCGCCGATAAACGTAAAAAGAGAAAAATTCGCATTCCCATAAAGCGTATTTCCTCTACCGATCAATTCAATGCGGCCTCTCGGAATTCCGATCTCTTCTTCCGTTTCCCGAAGTGCGCACGTCTCCGGATCCTCATGCTCTTCCATATGTCCGCCGGGAAAACAGATTTCACCAGGCTGAGAAACCATATGCCTGGCCCGCATCTCATACAGAAGGTACAGCTTCCCTTCTTTCTCCACAAACGGAACCAGTACGGAAAAATAACGGTATTTCCCCACAGCCCCTGGTTCATGACTGCGGAGAATTGTTCTGACATTCTCTAAATTCATAGTTCTCCGTTTCTGATTTTCTGAAAAACCTACGTTCTTCAGTATAGCAAAAATACAGGCAAAAAAAAACAAGAGGGAGCTTCCGCTCCCCCGAAAAGTCTTATTATTAATCAGTGATTTTGATTATTGATTCAGAATCTGATACTTCGTAAAGTCAACTCCGATCATTTCTTCCTTATCGGCGGAAAGACTTACGACAAAGTCCATTCCATATTGCTTCGAAATATTATCGAGTCTCTCCAGGAATGCCGGAAGATCTCCCAGTGTGAAGTTCGCAAATTTCAAAATGCTGTCGATGTAAATGGTCTCGATGTCATGATCCGAACTGATGATTCCGTAAATGAATCCGATATATTCGTCGCTGTCTGTTACGCCGGCGTAATCTTCCATGCAAACGACACGAATCTGGTATTTCAGATCATAGGTCAGTCTCGAATTCTTATTTATGAAAATTACGCTGCCCGAACTATGCTCCGACTGTTCGTTCGCCAGATTAATCATCATATTTGTTTTGCCCGAGCCCTTATGCCCGATAATCACTTTTACCATAAACCCTGCCTCCTGCAGTCTGTTATCGCCGGAAAAATCTATTCCGGATACTGGGTGAAACTACTGTTGTTTTCGCCGTTCGCGTACTCTTGAAATCGATTTCTACGCTTTAACTTTAACTTAATTATACACTACACAGATTATTCATTCAATGCTGATTTTTCTATCAATGCGCGATTTCACACTATTCCGAATGCGCCAGTCTGAGCTGCCCGCAGGCGCCGTCTATATCCGCGCCAAGCTGTCTTCGAATCGTCACCGGAATATTATGCTTCTCCAGAATCTGCGAAAACCGCCGCGCACCCGTACGTCCGGATGTCGAAAATCCGGTCTCTTT
>JAQXNW010000089.1 GCA_029098205.1 Eubacteriales bacterium
CGCCTGTCTGCAGGCCGGAATACTCCGCCGAAAGAACAGGATCCTTCTTGATCCCGGAATTTCTGGACAAAGACGCATCTTCAGACAGAGATACATTCCCGTACCGGGACACGCTGCCAGAGAAAGCTTCATTTCCGGACAAAGACGAATCTTCCGCCCGCATGCAGGGTCCTACGCGGTTATCAATCCAGACAACCGTCTTCTGCGGCTCCTCCGGTTCGTCTTCCGAAGATCCATCCTGCGATGCGCCCATCGTCGCAAGCGTGTCGCGGATATCCTGCACCGACCCGTTCAATGCGTCCAGAAGCTGTTTTCGCTCCCGGTTTCCCCGGCTGATCCTTCTTACGATCATGACAAGAAGAATCAGCGCGGCTGCGGCCGCGCCGGCAAGAACCGCAAAAGGTATGGAATTGCCGCCAAATACAATCTTCAATACCGTTCCTCCGTTCAAAAACTATCTCGTAACATTATACTATAGACAGTCTGAAAAAAACAGAAAAAAAGACAGGATGCGCACTCCTTGCGCACCTGCCTCATGTCTCTCTCCTGTTTCTCACCGGGCTTAATTGTCCATGTGCGTTTCCCGGCCTTTCTTATTTCTTATCAGAGGCTTGATCGCCTTGTAATACTCGCTCGCAAGCTTATTTCCCTGACTTGGGAACATGCGCATCAGCGCATTGTTGATTCCCTGCTTTGTTTTATAATTCTGGATAATATCCGCGATTTTTCCGGCGTTTTCTTTCTTTCCGACCGCCTCTTCCACTGCCCGGATCATACGGCTGCGCTCCTGCGCTTCGTCTCTTCCCGTAAGATCCGAAATCAGAGACACCCGCACCTTTCTGGCAGCCCAGTACTTGCAGACGGACTGAAAGCCTTTGTCCCCGCTTACGATATAGTAATGTTCTTTCCGGTTCTGTCCAATCACATATCCAAGATATGTCACCAGTTCGAAATCGAGCGCGTTCTTCGTGCCGACAATCGCCTGCTGAAGCTGAAAATCCGCTTTTGACTCGTTAATTTTCTGATGCATTTCAAATGTCAGCGTATCCGCATTCTCACTGTAAAAAAGAACAACGGTATCCGTCTCTGCAAGATTCTCGATCCCTTTCAGCCCGCTTTTTTTTGTATTTTCATAATCAATCAGGTAATACCCCATTTCTTACATCCTTCCGCCGGGAACCCGCGCCCGCGAAGCCGGATCGAAAGCCTCCCGCTTTCCCTTCTAAGCCGGTCTTTTCCCGTTCAGCAGTAATCCCGGATATATTTATAAAGTTTCTTCGTGTCTTTCCAGCGGTCACTTGATCCAAGAACAACGGTGATGTACTCTGTTCCTTTATATTTGTAATTGCTGACGAAACAGCCTCCCGCTTCCGTCGTGGATCCTGTCTTTCCACCTTCAAATCCCGTCACATTCTCCCGGAGCAGACGGTCCGTCGTATAAAGCGTCTGCGATTTGGATTTCTTTCCGATCGGATTCAGCGTTACGCTTTTAAGTTTTATGTCCTTCCGATATGCGGAAAGCTTTATGGCCGCGCGGTCCATCATCGCAAGATCATAGCAGCTGGAATAATGCTCCGTTTCGTCCAGTCCGTGCGGATTCTGGAAATGTGTATGGCGAAGCCCCATGGCCTTCGCCTTCTTATTCATCGCCGTAACAAAAGCGGATTCGCTTCCGGACGTTTTTTCCGCCAGCGCGACGGCCGCGTCGTTGGAGGAATTCACAAGAAGCGCCTTCCAAAGATCCGAAGCCTTGTAGGATTCTCCGACCGATGCGTTCAAAGAACGGTACGATGTATTCGCGGCGGCCTTCGTATAAGGAACCTTCGTATCCGCATCCAAAGCCTGCATGCTGAGAAGCGCCGTCATGATCTTCGTCGTGCTCGCATTCGGAAGCTCTGAATTCTCATTCAATCCGTAAAAGACTCTTCCGTCCTTCATACGGACGATGATGGCTGCTTTTCCGGAGATCCCCGGATCCTGTCCGGTATTCATCGGAAGCACTTTCAGCGCGGAGGACCCACAACCCTTCGCGAAAACGGAATTCTTTACAGCAACCCGCCACGATGTGTCCTTCTTCCCATAATCCTCTTTCGAAAGCCGAATGGAAATCTTCGCTTTTTTCGCTCCGTCTTTTCCTTCTGTCAGCGCCATTCCCTTCGTGGAATATGTGCGAACCGTTTTCCACTCGGAACCCGTCTTCTTCTGAAGATATACGGTCCGGTTCCGTCCGGGGCTTATGCAAATATTTTCCTTTACTGTATCTCCATAGGACACAGACAGAGATTGATCCAGCCCCGAAATCTTCGTATCCTTCCGAAGCAGGAAAAACAATCCCAGGATTACAAGAAGAGCGATGATAATCAGAAATGGGACAAACCTTTTCCAGTTCACCCGAATTTTCTTTCTGGACTTTGACGAAGCCATGACTTAAGCCTTTCCGCGGCGAAACCATCCGCTGCTATTTCGAAGCGGATTCGTTCTCCATTATTTGTTTTTCTACATGATCCGCGTATTCTGTTCCGAATATGCCCTTCCGGACTTCCACGCGTACTTTGTTTCCATTCTTGATTTTATCCGCGTCGTCAGAATCAATATAGACCGAAATCCGGCTGTCCTTCGCCGACATGCCGATCTGCTTCTTGTGGAACACAAAATTCCCGAAGAACGAGCTCTTGCTGTCTACTGTGTAAACCGCCGTCTTCGTTTCTTTTGCCGGGAACGCGTCATTCAGCATCGGGCCCTGTCCGTACGCGGAGACAAGAACGCAGCCCAGAATGAGCAGGATCGCCACCGCATGCGTCGTCTGCTTTTCCGAATCCGTAGATATCGCAAATTTCTTTCTCCGGAAATAATGGATGATCGCCGTAATCGCAATCGCCAGGGCGATAATCCAGATATAGAGAGTCTGCAGCGAAATTCCGGGCATCAGCGATCCGCGGATGTACACATAACGGAAAGTTCCGGAAATTCCGACGAAAAGCGGAATCATATAGCACCAGACTCCGATGTACCGGTCTGCTTTCCCGGCCTTCCCGAACAAGCTGATGATCAGAACCGCAAAAATGACAAGTTCCAGAATAACAGTGGGAATCTCAGCGGCTGCGCTTTTCCATCCCCAGACGGCAAATAAAATCGCGAGAACAATGTTTCCCAGCCAAAGCGCCGCGTGAAGTCCTGTTCCACGGTCTCTCCGCTGTCTCTGTTCTTCCTTTTTCTGAAATTCCTGCTGTTCCTTCTTCGCTCTCTTGCGGATCTGACTGCTTGTGCTCATCGTTTGTTTTCTCTCTTTCTGGTATTATTTCCAATGCTTCTTCATGCGGTTCGGCTGCAGTCCGCGGCCCGCCCGATTTTCGGACCGCACGGAATTGCTTTCTCATGCGCTTCGGCTACAGCGGGAATTTTCCTCCGCACCAAAGATAGCAGAACAGCCGCGGCGCATTCGAAAAATATTCGGTCTCCAAAAGACGGCGTAAATCCTCTTTCAAATAAAAACCGGCGTCGATTTCTTCAAAAACCGAATCGCTCGGGCGGATTTCTCCCCGGCATTTCCCCATAATATAGTAATTTCTTTCGTTGCTGAAACCAATGGAGCTATAGCTCGGCATCGCAAGCATCTTCCCGGAAACAAGCGTGAGCCCTGTCTCCTCCATGAGCTCCCTTGCCGCAGCCTTCTCCGGCTCCTCACCGGGTTCAATCAGTCCTGCCGGAAAATTAAAGACCTTCCGTCCGGTCGCCATGCGGAATTCCCGGTTCAGAAGCAGTCTCTCCCCGCTCTCATCCGTTAATATAAGCACCACCGCCGCGACATCACCATTCAGAAGATCCTCTTCGGTTTTCATGTCCGGATCCCGGCTGATCATTTCATAAACCTTCGGCTTACCATCGACTGTCTCATAATCCAAATCGTACCGTGTTATAAATTCTCCGGATTCCAGTTTCCGGATTCCTTCTAATTTCATGGCTTCTTCCCTCCCGCGGACACGCCCTCGGAATATCTTAAAAAGGCGCCGAAAACCGACGCCTGTCTGTTAAATTATTATATCCTTTCTTAATACTCTTTGTCAAAAAACGAAAAAGACAGCGGATTATTGTGGTATCCTTTGAATGGTCAAAGAATATGTTCTGTTTTTCTGACAGAAGGAGGCAAGGATGAGAGCTTGCGAACGCTTAATGAAATATGTCACTTTTTCCACCGGCTCCTGTGAATCAAACCCGGAATGCCCGAGCAACCCGAAAGAATTCGATTTCGCAGAGGCGCTGGCCGATGAAATGAAAACGTTGGGACTTAAAGACGCGGAGGTGGATGAACACTGCTATGTCATGGGAACGATCCAGCCGTCGGAGGGATATGAGAACGCGCCTGTCCTCGGCCTGATCGCGCATATGGATACATCTCCCGATGCGCCGAATGAAAACGTAAAGCCGCGCGCAACCTTATATAAAGGAAACGGTCTCGTTATAAACGAAGAGGAAAACATCCGGATTCCCGCTGAGGATCTCGCCGGATGTGAAGGAAAACATATTATCACTTCGGATGGCACGACGCTGCTCGGAGCCGACAATAAGGCCGGAATCTCGGAAATCATGACTCTGGCGGAAGAACTCCGGAATCATCCGGAAATCCGGCACGGAAAAATACGGATCGCGTTCACGCCGGACGAAGAAATCGGCCGGAGCAGCGACCTCTTCGACATAGAAAAATTCGGTGCAGATTTCGCATATACTGTCGACGGAGACTTTTTCGGCGAATGCCAGAGCGAAACATTCTACGCAGTTTCCGCCGAAGTCACTGTCCTGGGCATCGGATGCCACCCCGGCTCTGCAAAGGAACGCATGAAAGACGCGATTCAGATCGCAGAAGAATTCGACCGCCTTCTTCCTTCCTGGGACCGTCCGGAATATCGGGAAGGAAGAGAAGGCTTTTTCCATTTGACCGATTTTCACGGAATGGTTGAAAAAGCC
>JAQXNW010000090.1 GCA_029098205.1 Eubacteriales bacterium
AGTTCGGCCATTTTTTCGATCAGACGGGCCTTATTCACCTGGTAAGGAATCTCCGTTACGACAATCTGGGATCTTCCTCTCTTCGTCTCTTCAATCTCACAGCAGGCGCGAACCTTGATTTTGCCGACGCCAGTACGGTACGCCTCACGGATTCCCGCTTTTCCAAGGATCTTAGCACCCGTCGGGAAATCCGGTCCTTTCACGATCTTAATAAGATCTTCCACATCCGCGTCGTCATGATCAATCATATAAACAACCGCATCGATCGCTTCTCCCAAATTATGTGGAGGAATCGACGTCGCCATGCCGACCGCGATGCCGTTCGAACCATTTACAAGAAGGTTCGGAATCCGGGAAGGGAGCACAACCGGCTCCTTCTCTTCGCCGTCAAAGTTTGGAATAAAATCTACTGTATCCTTATCAATATCCCGGATCATCTGCAGCGAAAACGGGCTCATTCTGGCCTCTGTGTAACGCTGCGCCGCCGCGCTGTCTCCATCGACCGAACCAAAGTTTCCGTGTCCGTCTACGAGCGGGTACCGCATGGAGAAATCCTGCGCCATGCGGACCATCGCGTCATAAATGGAAGAATCTCCATGCGGATGGTATTTACCCATAACCTCGCCGACGATTCTTGCGGATTTTTTATATGGCTTATCCGGCGTAACACCGAGCTGGGACATACCATACAGGATTCTCCTGTGAACCGGCTTCATACCGTCCCGGACATCCGGCAGCGCTCTCCCTACGATAACGCTCATCGCGTAATCGATATAGGAGTTTTTCATCTCATCGTGCACTTCGTGCTGGATAAGCTTACTGTCTTCCAATAATGTATCCATTCTTCCTCCCGCTAAATATCAAGCGTCGCATACTTCGCATTCTCGCGGATAAATTCTCTTCTCGGCGGCACCTTGTCTCCCATTAATGTTGTGAAAATCTCATCCGCCGCCGCGACATCATCCAGCGTAATCTGCACCAGTGTCCGGTGATTGTAGTCCATCGTCGTTTCCCAGAGCTGATTGAAATCCATCTCTCCAAGTCCCTTATAACGCTGGATCTCAACCTTTCCCTTCTTCTCATCGATCTCGGACAGAACCTTCTTCTGCTCCTCGTCAGAGTACGTATAGACGATTTTCTTGCCCTGTTTCACACGGAACAGAGGCGGCTGCGCCGCATATACATGTCCCTGCTCAATCAGAGGACGCATGTAGCGGAAGAAAAACGTTAGAAGAAGAGTCCGGATATGCGCTCCGTCGACATCCGCATCGGTCATGATGATGATTTTGTCATACCGGAGCTTGCTTATGTCGAACTCTTTCCCGATTCCGCAGCCGAACGCGGTGATCATATTCTTGATCTCCTCCGAATTCAGCATCCGGTCCATGCGGGCTTTTTCGACATTCAAAATTTTTCCGCGGAGCGGAAGCACAGCCTGTCGTTTTCGATCCCGTCCCTGCTTTGCGGAACCGCCTGCGGAATCTCCCTCTACCAGGAAGATCTCCGACAAAGCCGGATCTTTCTCTGAGCAGTCCGCCAGTTTTCCCGGAAGGGAAGTCGAATCCAGCACACTCTTTCTTCTTGTAAGATCTCTGGCTTTCCTGGCCGCTTCTCTGGCTCTCGAAGCCTGCGTGCACTTCTCGATGATTGCCTTCGCTTCCTGCGGGTTTTCATCCAGGAAAACCGAAAGATAATAGCTCGTCGTGGAATCCACGAAGCTTCTCATCTCCGTATTTCCCAGTTTCGTCTTTGTCTGACCCTCAAACTGAGGTTCCGCCAGCTTTACGGAAACGACGGCTGTAAGACCTTCGCGCACATCCTCTCCGGAAAGACTTTCGTTATCCTTAATCAGCTTGTTCTTCTTCGCGTAATCATTGATGACACGGGTCAGAGCCGACTTAAAGCCGGCCATGTGCGATCCGCCTTCGGTCGTATTGATGTTGTTCGCGTAGGAGAAAATAGTCTCATTATACCGGTCGGTATACTGCATGGCTACTTCTACCTGATGGTCATCCTCCAGCTTCTCAAAATCAATGATCGTCGGATGCACCGGCGTCTTGTTCTTATTAAGACGCTCTACGAATTCCCGAAGGCCGCCTTCATAATGATATTC
>JAQXNW010000091.1 GCA_029098205.1 Eubacteriales bacterium
AAAAAGATTCGCGATGCAGAACACCGCGCCCTGAAGCGCCGCAGGAACACCGATCCGCAGCACCGTTTTTACGATTCCCCGATCCAGACAAAGCTCTGAAAATCGGAAGCGGAACCCCGGATCCGAATCCCTGGAAAGCCACCGGAGCGTCAGGAATACGCTTGCCCCGTTTGAAAGATCAGTCGCAATCGCGACGCCCGCGACTCCAAGCCGAAATACAATCACAAACGTCAGATTAAGAAGCACATTCAGGATCCCGGAACAAATCAGTGCCCAAAGCGGCCTGAGGCTGTTTCCCCGCGCCCTCTCTGCCGCGCAGACAAAGTCATAGACCATAAGAAGCGGAAGCCCCAGCGAATAAATTCTGAGATAAAGAACCGCCTGCGAATACGCTGCTTTTGGCGCGTGCATCAGATGGAGAACCGGTGCCGCTAAGAAAAATCCCGCCGCCATCAGAAGAATCCCGATCAGAAACGCCATCAAAAATCCGGTGTGCATCGTTCGACGAATCTGCTCCGGGCTTCTTTTCTCCCCGATTTTCCACGAAAGAAGAACATTCAGGCCGACCGCGGTTCCGGAGGACATTGTAACCAGAAAACCGACAATTTCCGCATTCGTACCGACGGCCGCCAGCGCTGTTGTATCCGTAAAATGCCCGACGACCGCTGTATCCGCAGAATTAAAAAGCTGCTGAAGAATGCTCGACGCCGCGATCGGGGACGCGAATTTTATCAGATTCTTCCCAATGGCTCCTTCCAGAATCGAAATTCCCGAAGCCGCTTTTTTCGTACCATCTGCTTTCTTTCTGCTGTCCACTCTGCAAAACCACCCTTATATTCACTGTACAGAAACTGTCTCTCACACGCGAAGCAGTTCCCGCCCTAAAATCCATTCTTTACTCGACGGTCTTCAAGGACTCCGCCATGCGGATTTTCCGGACCTGCCTCCGCATAAACCGGTTCACGATCAGCGCAAACACGATGGTGCAGACCAGCGTGAGTAGATAATCCCAGACCGTCACCCGGATCCGGAACGTCAGGCTGTCCAGAAGAATCCGGGTCACGACGCTGTACGTGCCGAGATACCCGACAGGAAGCCCGAGAATGCCCGCAATCACAGAAAGCACGATGTTCTCCCGAAGAACATAAAACCGGGTCTCCTTCGGATAAAATCCCAGAACCTCCACGGTCGCAATTTCCCGGCTCCTCTCCGCGATATTGATATTCGTGAGGTTAAAAATCACGATGAAGGACAAAGCCCCCGCGAAAAGAACGAGAAGCCAGATAATCCCGTTGAGGCAGGAAAGCGATCCGTCAACAGCCGCCCTCTGCTCCGAAAGCCGGGTGACGCTCGTGACTCCATCGATTTTCATGAGCCTTGCGCAGAGCTGTTTTTCTTCTTTAACAGAAAGCGTCTTTGTCTTAATGAGAAGCGTATTCACAGACCCTTTTCCAAAAATGTCCTCATACGTTTTTTCATTCACGATCACCGCATTCCCGACATAATTGACATAGGACGCTTTCTCCTTCAATGTCTTTTTCCTTTCTTCCCGTACGGTGAAGGAATCCCCGGAAGAAAGTTTCAGCATCGCGGAAAGCCGCTTGGAAAGAAGTGCTTTCCCGCCTTCCGGAACCGCAAGCGTCTTCCCGTCCGCAGTCGATTTAAAGTTCCAGAAGCCGGAAAGATTCGCGTCTTCGGAAAAGCCATAGACGCCGACTGTCCCCATCTGGGAATGTTTTGATTCGATATCCGCATACGTCTTCCGGACCGGAACGATTTTCTGAATCGAGGCTTCCGAAGCCCCTGCTTCTTCTGCGATTTTATCTGCGCTGAGAGATCCGGAAGCACTGTCCGCACTTCCGGCGGACACTCCGTTTGTCAAATTTCCGGACGCAGACGTGTCAATCGAAACCTCCAGCTGGTATTTCTGGATCTTGTCAAACTGCAGACTCCCGACGTCCACCATCGAATCCCGCACACCGAAAGCGGTCAGAATCAGAGCGGCCGAACATCCGACTCCGAACAGCATCATGATCATTCGGATTTTATACCGAAATATGTTCCGAAATACTGCTTTCCCCAAAAACGAAAGACGGCTCCAGACCGGCGTGATGCGCTCCAGAAGGATTCTTTTTCCTGCCTTCGCGGCTTTCGGCCGGATCAGTGACGCCGGCATCTCCGATAATACCGCCCGGACAGCGCATCCGGTACTAATCAAAAAAGCGGCCAATGACACCGAAAGCGTACCGATTGCAATGATCGGATCGAATATATACCGTAATCCGATAAAGTCATAGAGCGACCCATACGCGAGCCAGAATCCTTTAGGAAGGAAATAGGTGCCGAAGAAAAATCCGCCGGCCCAGCCCAAAACGGCCGCGCTCCCTGCATACAGGAAATATTTCAGCAGGATGCCGTCGTTCGAATAGCCCATCGCTTTCAGCGTGCCGATTTCTCCCCGTTCTTCTTCCACCATCCGGAGCATTGTCGTAATACAGACAAGAAGCGCGATCAGAATAAAGAACAGCGGGAAAATATCCGAAATCGAATGAATAATCGACGTGTCATTCTTAAAGCTTACATATCCGCTGTTTTCATTCCTCGTAAGAATCTGAATTTCCGGCTCCGAAAAGGCCGCCGCAGAGGGTGGCGCCGCGATCGACGCCATCCTTTCCTTTACAAGCTTCGATGCGCTTTCCTTCACATTCTTTTCCCGGCGGGAAACCGCCCGGTCATAGGCCTTCGAGTAAATTTCCGAAGCTTCCCCGGACTTATATGAATTCCGAAGCGTAAGATCCGCCTCTGTATAATACGGAGACGTAAAATTGCTTTTCTCAAAATAGAGAAAGCCCTTCCGTTCCCCGGATGAAGATGTTGAAGCACCACGGTCAGAGGAAATATATATCGGCGAATTTACCAGACCGACAATCCGGTACTTTGTTCCCGTAAGCCCGGAAACTCCCGCTTCCGAATTCTCCGAGGCCTCCGAAGCAACCGTAACCGTCTTTCCGATATCTTTCTCTGAAAACGCCCTATGGTCCGCGAGGCACTCCTTCTTATTCTTCGGCATTCTTCCTGCGGTCAGGCTCGGCCGGTTCACCTTCTCCGGGATCGAAAGACAAAGATAATTTTCCGTATCTCCGTTCACACTCATCCGGACATCGCAGCTGTACATGCCTTCCGCAGCTTTGATCTCATCCAGCTTGGAAAGGCCCTTGATCTCGTCCTTTGTAAATCCATACGATGAAAATACGCGGTAATCGTACAGATTCTGCGCCTTGAAATACCGCTCCGCCGCGTCCCACATCCCCGCTTTCGTCACCTTAAGCCCGGAAAAAAATCCGACGGAAAGAAAGACGATAAGAAGGATCGCGATGTATCTCCCCTTGTTTTCCAAAGCCGCGCGCCATGCGAGTTTCGCCGCGGCTCTTCCTTGCCTTACCATTCCAGCTCCTCCGCCGATACCGGTTCTTCGTTCCGCTGATCGGAGACAATCCTCCCGGACTGAATTCGAAGGACCCGGTCCGCCATCTTCGCGATCGCGGAGTTATGCGTAATCATAAGGACGGTCGTATTCCGGGTCCGGCCTAAGTCGTACAGCATTTTCAGGATTGCTTTTCCCGTGACAAAATCCAATGCGCCGGTCGGTTCATCGCAGAGAAGCATCCTCGGATTTTTCGCAAGCGCCCGGGCAATCGCAACCCGTTGCTGCTCCCCGCCGGAAAGCTGCGCGGGGAAATTTCCTTTCCGGTCCGAAAGCCCGACCATATCCAGAGCCTCCTTTGCCGGAATCGGATGCTCGCAGAGCATCGCCGCGATCTCTACATTTTCCAGCGCCGTCAAAGTCGGAATCAGATTGTAAAACTGAAATACGAATCCGATGTCTTTCCTCCGGTACTCCGTAAGCTGCATCGGCGTCATCGAAGAGACCTCCCGGCCGTCGAACAGAATTTTCCCGGCAGTTACAGTGTCCATTCCTCCAAGGAGATTCAGAAGCGTCGTCTTTCCGGCGCCGGACGCGCCGAGAAGAACACAGAATTCCCCGTCTTCCACCGTAAAAGATACATCGTCAAGCGCCCGGACTTCACTTTCTCCTTCTCCGTAACGCTTGTCCACATGAGAAAATTCAACAAGACGCATGCGCATTCCTCCAAAATGTCTGAAAAACTGTCCGGGCGGCCAGCTTCACCGCCGGAACGACTGTCCGCACGTTCTTGGCATCCATCTGTTTGACAGGAGCGGCGCTTCGCCCCGTGCGTCCTGCCGCCCGGAACCTGTTCGTAATTGTCCGTAATTCTATACACTCATTGTAACAGAACGCGGCAAAAAACAAACAGGAAATCATCGCCATGTCTCTGCCTGAATCAGCATAAATATTTCAAAAATTGGAACTTTGGTGTAAATTATAAAAAAATCATGGGTAATAATATATAAGAACGAAGCCGTGCGCCGTCCGAAACACATTTGAAACACAATCCGCCGCGCAGGCGGGAAGAAGGACATTATGAAGCAGAAAAGAAATCACGATCCGAACGATACGGATTTTCTTCATAAACGGAAAAACATTCTCACATCCCGCATCCTGGTCGGAATCGTCGGCATTTACAGCGATATACGGATCGCCTGGATCTTTACGTCTTTTCTCCGCTGGTTCATACTGGGAATCGCCCTGCTATATTCAGTCTTTTCCCTTTTATTACAGGCATATTCCATAAATACCGGCCGTTATTTCCGCCTTTTCAAGGCCTCCGCGAAGCTGTCCGGACTCTACGTCGCCTTTCTGATCTACCATCTGACCGGGATTTTCGCCGCGGATATATTCTGGCTGCTCACGAAACACTGGATTACGTCTCTCCTTTGGCATCCGTTCCTGTCCGCCCTGGCTCTCGCAGAGGGAATCATAGTCTCGGAATACGGACGCCGCCACGCGCTCCGGATCAAAACGACCGAATACAGGGTTCGCATACCGAAATGGAAGGACAAAGAATCGTACCGCATTGTCCAGCTGAGCGATCTCCACATCGGTTCCATTATCGGAGAAGATTACATCCGGAAAACCGTCCGGCAGGTAAACCAGCTTAAGCCGGACCTGGCAGTGATCACTGGCGATATTTTCAACCAGACGACCGCCGACGAAATCCCCGATTATGACGCTGTATTTTCCATTCTATCCGAAATTGAAGCGCCAGACGGACTTTACGTAATCCGTGGAAACCACGATCCGGAAATAGACAGCATCCGCTGGCAGGACTTTCTCTGCGCATCCGGTGCAGAAGACCTGGACAACCGGTGTCTGGTCACCGATAAACTCAATCTGGTCGGAAGAGGCGGCCTCGCGAAAGACCCGTACAGAACCCCTCTTCGAACCCTCTTAAGTGGACAGGATCCGACAAAGCCCACCGTCGTACTGGATCATGACCCGGCCGGAATTCCCGAAGCCGAGAAAGAAAACGCGGATCTCATTCTCTGCGGGCATACGCACGACGGGCAGTTCTTCCCCTGCAATTATTTCATCCGCTACTGGTACGGAAAGGCATGGAGCCATGGACTTTGCCGTAACGGGAATACGATCAGCATCGTATCTTCCGGCACCGGATTTTTCCAGACACCGGTACGCGTCGGAACCGACAGCGAAATTGCCGTGATCGGCCTTACCGGCACCGGGAAAAAGGACTCACGTCGAAAGCTGCTATTCTCCGCATGAAACCTCCCTTTCAGTTTCCATATTGTACATACCGGAATCGCCGATTTAAGATTGAAATATAAAATCAATAACATAAACCCAGGTTTCATTTTGCAGATCCTGCAGCCGGCCTGCGCCCGGTAAAGTCTGTCCGAAGGCATTGATCCGGTAATCGGTCAGGTTCAAAGTTTCATAGGGTCTTTCTCCGAACATGGCCTTTGCCATATATGCGGTGGTTCCATTCGCATTCGGGCTTCCATTGATAAAAAGAGCTTTTATTTTCTTAATCCTCCCATTTCCTTTTTTTCTTTTGCTTACACCTTTATCTTATGATTTTCAGCCGAATTTGTACAATATCCTCTATGCAGGGCAGATTTCAGTATATGAATGCTAGAATGAATGCACTAATGAATGCTCGGATTTTCACAGGAAGATTCGGCCGCGTTTTCTTCCGGCAAAGAAAAAAGACCATCCCCGGAGGGACGGCCTATCGATGCCTGGTTTCACGCCAGCCGGCGGAAATCAGTAATTTTCATTTCTTACTTCAAAGAAGCTCTGCGGATGTTTGCATACCGGGCATACTTCCGGCGCCTCTGTGCCGACAACGATGTGCCCGCAGTTGCGGCACTCCCAGATCTTCACTTCGCTCTTCTTGAATACCTCTTTCATCTGCACGTTATGCAGAAGCTTGCGGTATCTTTCCTCATGGGTCTTTTCGATCGCGGCAACGCCTCTGAACTGCTCCGCCAGATCGTGGAAGCCTTCCTCATCCGCTTCCTTCGCCATCCGATCGTACATGTCGGTCCACTCATAGTTTTCACCGGCAGCAGCGGCAACCAGATTTTCTGCTGTATCTCCGATCTCTCCCAGTGCCTTGAACCAGAGCTTCGCGTGCTCGCGCTCATTCTCCGCTGTCTTCAGGAACAGAGCCGCAATCTGCTCAAATCCCTGCTTCTTCGCAACCGATGCGAAATATGTATACTTATTTCTTGCCTGGGACTCACCGGCAAAGGCTTCCCACAGGTTCTTCTCTGTCTTAGTTCCTGCGTAAGGATTCTTCTCCGGCTCTGTCACTTCTTCAAAAGCATCCCGGGGCTGCCCGCATTTCGGACATTTAAAATCCTCCGGCATTTCGTCTCCTTCATAGATGTAACCGCACACTTTGCATTTCCAGATCATAGTATCCTCCTTTAACTAAACTCTGTTATATCTTTAATGATATCTTACTGGTTTTTATTTGCAATAGTATTATCACACAAATATTCTAATGTATCTATAATTATCTTGCAAATTTTTAGCATTATCCTGTATAATTACGATAGTAGCATAGCGGAACCGCAGCGAAATGCGTAGACAAAGAATCATGCGGGAACCGCTGTAAAAGGCAATAAGGCATACACGAAACAATTAATACTTACAGAAACCATATTAAGAAATATAGGTATCAAATATGGAAAATAAGAAAACGTCTCAGCAAAATTACAGAACACTGACCACCTATGATATGGACAGTTTTCCCATGTCACTCCGGCTTGAAAATCTGAATCACTGCCCGGGTCAGGGAACGACCCTCCACTGGCATGATGAAGTGGAATTTATCATTGCGTTAAAAGGCACGGTGACCTGCCATGTGGACGGCGACGAAATTTTTATAAAAACCGGAGAAGGTCTGTTTATCAACGCCCGGCAGCCTCATATCTCCTGCGCGGGGGATGATAAGGAAAATCTGACCCAGCTGGTGGAGATTCTTCCATCCTGTCTGGAATCTCTTCCTTTTATCCGGGAAAAGTACATCGATAAAATTATCGAAAACGCGGCTCTGCCATGGCTCCTCCTGAAGCCGGAAGTACTTTGGCAGAAAGAGATTCTTCTGAATCTCAAGAACATCCCCGCATGGTATGGCTCCCCGGCGGCTCCGCTTCGGATCATGTCCGCCTTTGCAGAGATGTGGGCGCTGCTCTATGAAAATACCGGCCGTTATGACTGGAAGGCAGAGGAAACCCAGGAACGGGTGATTATGCGGGACATGATCGGCCTGATTCAGCATAACTACAAGGAAAAACTCACGCTCAAGGATATTGCGGATGCCGGCGGCGTTTCCATAAGCAAATGCTGCTCCCTGTTTTCGTCCTCCTACCAGACGACGACCATAAATTACCTGCTTGAGTACAGACTGTCCGAAAGCGCTCTTCTGCTTAGGAATACCAAAGACACGGTGACGGACATCGCCCTGTCCTGCGGATTCGCGGACTCCAATTATTTCACCCGGCGCTTCCGGATGTGGTCCGGCCTCACCCCCACCGAATACCGTAGAGAAGGGGCGGAACCGATTCGACTGCATGGCTGACGTACCCACGCGGTTTAAATAATTCCCACCCGAATTTTTAAACCGCGTGCTTCGTTTTGTAAGCGATTTTTCAGGAATGAATCTCCCTGATCTCCCTAGCATAGCACTTCTCTTTGTCAATGCCGATTCACTCCTGAAGCCATCTTCGTATATCTGCAATCTGAATCCCTTCATACTGATATTTTTCATGCCTCGTCCTTGCAAGGATCATCTTCGGATAGGCATCATCTAAAAATGGCCTGTATTCTTTCTCGAATGTAGAACATCTCATCCCTTTCTTCTGATCCCTGTAATCACTTTAATATCCGGCGTTCCATATAATTCAATCAGCTCATCAAGATATTTCTGTCTTAAAATAATCTGCATTCTGTCTCCTTTATTACCACTTTTTGAAAAAAATTCATTTTTCGGTAATAACAACACCATTGACATTTCGACGCCATTTTATTACTATAGATAAGTATCTTAGGTAACTATTTTTACAATCACAGGAGGCGCATATATGGCTGGGAATCCGGAACTGACCAAACAATTGATCGATTCCTTTCATCTGGCGAAAAAGATCCCGGGGATGCTGCCGGAGCTCCCGAATCACCTGACGCCCCGGCACGTCCACATTCTGGATCATGTCTGCCAGGCGAAGGAACCGGGCATACGCATCAGTGAAATCGCAAAGCAGATGCATTCTACTATGCCGAGCATAACCAAAATGGTGAGCGAGCTTGAAGAGAAAGGTCTGGTAGAAAAAAGCAGGGATCCTAAGGACCGCCGCGCCTTCACCATCCATGCGGCACCGTCCGGTCTGAAAATATACCGGATTTACGTGGAGGAATACTACCAGCGCCTTGCGGCTCTTCTAAAGGAAATTCCGGAAGAGGATATCCGCACGGCTGTCCGTGTAATCCAAACGGCCTACGACCGGATGAGCCGAAATCCGATTCAGATCGGAAGTCCAAACAGCACTGAAAATTAAGGAGGAAATTCTTTTGTCAAAGCCTACTCTGAGAACGAACCCTGCGCATTCCGCAGCCGAAACCAACCTTTCAGCCGCTGCCGAAGCAAGCAGCGCAGCCCCGCACATTCCGGCGCATGTCATTCTTTCCGTCGTTGCGGCCGGCATCATGTCCTTCTGCGGCGTTGTCGTGGAAACAGCGATGAACATTACCTTCCCGACATTGATGAAAGAATTCGGCATCGGCACAGCGACCGTGCAGTGGATCACCTCCGGCTACCTGCTCATGCTCGCCATTATTATGCCGACGTCTTCGTTTTTGAACCGCTGTTTTTCCCTTCGAAAGCAGTTCACCGCGGCCTCGGTTCTGTTCCTTCTTGGAACAGTTCTCTGCGGCACAGCACCGGGCTTTGCCCTCATGCTGTCCGGCCGGCTTTTTCAGGGCATCGGAACAGGGATCGCGCTTCCGCTGATGTATAACATCGTTCTTACGCAGGTTCCTCCTGCGCGCCGCGGAACGATGATGGGAATCGCGTCGCTGATCCCGGCTGCGGCCCCGGCGGTCGGCCCATCTCTTGGCGGACTGATCGTGGAAAGCATGGGCTGGAGAATGATCTTCGCATCTTTGATCCCCGTATTAATCGCCGCGATGCTGATCGGATTTTTCTGCATTCATAACAACCCGAAGAATGAGGATGATGCGGCTTCCGGCTTTGATTTCTCCGGCTGGATTCTTCTTGCGATTAGCTTCACCTGCCTGATTATCATGCTGAGCAATTTCGGCACAAACCGCTTTTTCTCCGTGAAGGTTCTGGGACTTCTGATTCTATTTTTCGCCGCGCTGCATCTCTTTGTCCGCCATTCTCTTCGTATGTCTGACAAAACTTCTTCCGCTTCTCCCTTGATCCGTCTTGAGATCTTCCGAAGCCGGAGATTCTGCTGCGCTCTCACAGCGTTCGTCCTGATGCAGTTTATCTGCCTTGGAATCGGGTTCCTGCTCCCGAACTACTCGCAGATCGTTCTCGGAAAAAACGCTCTCGCCGCAGGATGCATTCTTCTTCCAGGATGCGCGTTTGCCGCGGTCTTCTCGCCCTTCGCAGGGCAGATTTATGACCGTTTCGGAGCCCGCCTTCCGCTTCTGACTGGCGCGTTCTGCATGCTTCTTTCCGCAGTGCTGTTCACAGGTATGTTTTTCCGGCAGCCGTCCGTCATCGCGATGACCGTCATATATGTATTCTTTGCCTTTGGCCAGACCAACTGCGTCGGAAATGGCATGTCTAACGGAATGAGCTCCCTTCCGGCTGAGCTTTCGGCTGACGGAAACGCGGTCTTTAACACAATGCAGCAGCTTTTCGGAGCCCTTGGCACCGCCGTCGTCTCTGTCAACACGGCCAAATACCAGGCTGTGCAGGGACTTGCGGACGGAATTCAGGCCGGGGCAAAGAATTCCTTCATCGTTATGCTTGTGCTTGGCGTCATTCTGGTCGTGGCGATGTTCGGCGCGCTTCCCCGCCGCGCGGAAAACAGGGCTTAATACGACGAACCGCCCCGGCATTTAGATGGTTGGACTTAGGGATTTCAGAAAGAAACAGATTTAGCCGACCATCTTCAAGCGGAAAAAGAAAACAGTCATGTAGGAGTCAACGCTCCCGCATGGCTGTTTTTCTATGCCCGGAAGGAGCTTTAGAA
>JAQXNW010000092.1 GCA_029098205.1 Eubacteriales bacterium
AGAAGTAAAAACAGTGGTAAAAAAACAGGTTAAAATTACGAGAAAAATTGTAAAACGAAATCTAGATGTAATCCGATAGGTTTTCATATCCGATCCTCCAAACACATGTTCTTTGTTTGCAACTAAATAATAGCAGAACGAGTGTTCTTTGTCAACCTAAAAAGAAACGGCTGTTCGTAAAAACAGCCGGATTTACAATTGACATAATCAAAGATTGATTTCACGGAAACGGAAGATGGAAAATCGCTTTACATGCGATTATGCGAAATGAGACAGGAACCTGTCCATAAGCACGTCGATCTTTTTCCGGAATATGAGGAAAAGAAGAAGTACGATCAGAACGCACACGGCGATCACGATCATGAATGTATAATTCTTCTCCAGTAAAAACTTGCCGAAAAGCAGACTTATGCACATGGCCGGTACTCGTGCGGCGTTCGAAATCAAAATATACGGGACAAATTTCATATTCGAGATCCCGGCAAGATAGCAGAGAATATCCTTTGGCGTTCCAGGGATCAGATATACAACCAGCGTAAACGTATATGCGCTCCGCTTCTGAAAATAGGCCATCCATTTTTTTGCTTTCTCTTCACCGAACAATAGGAACAATGCGTCCTGCCCGAGAAAACGCGCCAGCCAGTAAGTAATCGAACTCCCGATGAATGCGCCGATCACAGAAAGAATAAGACCGGGAAGAAATCCAAATATAAATCCCGCCGCGATCTGAAAAAACTCACCCGGAAGAAAACTGATGATAATCTGCGCGATTTGAAATGCGATATATCCAAGAGCCGCTTCCTTTCCAAAGCCAAGAATATATTCCCGAACATCTTGGAACGAACGGAAAGATGCGATAACATCCCGGCGTGCGGTAAAAAGATAAACTGGAATGCCAATCAAAATTCCAAGAAGAATGATTAATTTAAGAATCGCAAGAAGTTTTTTCTTTTTCTCTTTCTTCATAGAATCCCCCTCTCCCATTCTTTTTACAGCAGCAGTTATTTTATGCTGATTAAACCTTTCTTCAGAAGCCGATCCAGAGACATCATAACTCCAAGCCGCGAATGCTCGTACGTCAGACCGCCTTGGAAATAAACAATATACGGCGGACGGATCGGTCCGTCTGCGGAAAGTTCGATGGAAGAGCCCTGTACAAACGCTCCGGCCGCCATGACGACCGGATCTTCATATCCCGGCATATCCCATGGCTCCGGCGTGACGAAGGAATCCACCGGCGCCGCTTCCTGCACGCCCTGACAGAATGTAACGACACGTTCGGGTGTGCCTAGTTTTACTGCCTGAATAATATCGTTCCGTGCGTCCATAGGACCAGGACATGTTTCGAATCCTAAATCACTGTACAGTTCCCCGCAGAGAAGCGCTCCTTTCAGTGCCGCATTCGTAACTGAAGGGGCGAGAAACATCCCCTGAAGCATCGGACGGGTCTGTCCGAACATCAGGCCGCATTCATCTCCGATTCCGGGACAGGTTAAACGATAGGAGATCTTTTTTACAAGATCTTTCTTTCCTGCGACATATCCGCCGGAAAGCGCAAGACCTCCGCCTGGATTCTTGATCAAAGAGCCTGCGATTACATCTACGCCGGCATCCGTAGGCTCCTGTAGGTTCGTAAACTCCCCGTAGCAGTTATCCGCCATGCAAACAATGTCCGAATTCACAGATTTTACAGCGAGAACCCATTCACGGATTTGGTCAATGCTGAGCGCTTTACGCCACGCGTACCCTGTGGATCGCTGCACGCAGCACATCTTCGTTTTAGGGCCGATCGCGCTTTTTACACCCTTTAAATCAATGTTTCCGTCCGGAAGAAGCTCCACCTGCTTATAAGTAATCCCGAACTCTTTCAGGGATCCCATTCCTTCGCCGCGGATGCCGATGACTTCTTCCAGCGTGTCATAAGGACCGCCGGAGCAGTAAATCATCTCATCGCCGGGACGAAGAATTCCTGCCAAAGTAATCGCGAGCGCATGCGTTCCATTAACGATCTGCGTTCGAACAAGCGCAGCTTCTGTATGAAAAATGCTTGCATATACCTTTTCCAGGGCAGCGCGTCCTGCATCGTCATATCCATATCCTGTGTTCCATGCGAAATGCGAATCAGATATCCGGTTTTCACGAAGTGCCTTAACCACCTTATACTGGTTCTGCGTTTTTATATGATCCAGCTCCTGAAAACGGGGAGAAAGTTTTTTCTCAGCTTCCTCAACCTTTTGGATTACTTGGGGATCAACTTGAAATCCATCGCCTGTAAGAATATTTTCGCTGCCTGTTTTCTGCTTTTCGTTTCCCATTGAATTCCCTTCTGCGATTCAATCCACTTGTCTTTTATTTCTCTGTATTATGATTCTGAAGAATCATCCTTTGAAAGTGCTGAAAAATCAGCATTTTCCTCCGTATTGTCCTCTGCTTTTTCTTCTTCGGGAAGACCTTCTCTTCTTTCCAGCTCCCATTCCATTCCGCGGACCAGATCCCGTTTTAATCCTCTTCTTGTTTTCGCGTAAAGCTGGGTCGTCGTAACCTGTTCATGATCCAGAAGCGCCGCAACATCATAAATCGACTCGCCCCGTCCGATCAGACTCGTAGCAGCCGTAGCCCGAAGCTTATGCGGGCTGTAACCCTCTTTCCGGCTCGTTCGGAGCGCGATGGATGTATATTTTTTTACAAGCTCGCGGATCTGTCTTCCGGTCATTCGTTTTTCCTGAAGGGATAAGAACAAAGCATCCCGGCTTTCTTCCGGAAGATCATCGTTGCTTTTCCGTTCATTTTCTATATAATCCTTCACCGCGCCCTCGCAGGATCGATTTAACGGCATGATCGCTTCTTTGTCGCGCTTACGATAAATCTTGAATTCGCCTCGGCTCATATTGAAAGAGGAAAGATTGAGCTGCTGAAGCTCTGAAAGACGTAGCCCATAGGTAAGAAAAAGAAGAAGAATGGCTTTGTCACGCTTCTTTGTCTTCTCCCAATACGTTTTTTCATGCGGACTGAGACCGGATCCGACGGTAACCGCATCGAGCATACGCATAACTTCGTCATCGTCTAGAGCCTTGATTTCGTGCTCACCAGCCCTTGGAACACGGATCGGATCGAACCCCTCCGAGATATTTTCCTTCATAAGACCTTCCCGGTGAAGTTCCCGAAACAGCACAGACAGAGAGGATTTTTTCCTCGCCAGCGTTTTGGATCCGTTTTCATAAACCGTGATGCAGTCCTTCCGCTCTACTGTGTAATTACGGAGATAATCCAGATATACATTCACATCTCTGGCTGTAAGACGTGAAAACTCTTCCAGTGTAATCTCTTTTGGATTTTTTGCTTTCACAAGATTTGTAGCATCGGTAAGATACGTAAAAAAGGCGAGCACTTCCCGAAGATACTCAAGACGGCTCGCCGGGAGGTTATTCCCGCGGAGGAAAATAAAATAGTCGTTCAGAAAATCAGGAAGAGATTCCTCAATTCGGCGGCATTCCAGAAAAATTGCGTTCTCTTTTTCTACAATGTTATCAGGACGGCCGCTTTTATTATGAGAATGAACTTTCTTCTGGCTCATTTGCGGTGACGCCTCCCCTGCTTGATCTTCGCATCCACATCATCCCAGAGCATATAGTCCAGATACTTTCCGATAATTGTAATGCAGTCCGCGTCATTCTCATAGCTGGAAATATTGAACCATTCCATGTCATCGTAGCGGCGGAACCACGTCATCTGTTTTTTCGCAAGGTGGCGTGTATTCTGCTTGACCAGACGCACCGCCTCATCGAGATCATACGATCCTTCCAGATATCCGATGATTTCCTTATATCCGATTCCTT
>JAQXNW010000093.1 GCA_029098205.1 Eubacteriales bacterium
GATTATGTAACATCTCCGATTATGCCGCAGGCGAAGCTGATTTACGGTATTGGCTGCGGTGCGGTAACTATGATCATCCGTCTCATGTGCTCTTATCCGGAAGGCGTTTCCTTCGCGATTCTGTTCATGAACGTTATGACCCCGCTGATTGAGAAGAATGTCGTTTCCAAGTACTACGCGAGTCTTTACGGAGGAGGTGCCAAGAAAGATGAAAAATAATAATGATACTTTCAAGGAATACATTGCTCCGGTTGTCGTTCTGGTCTGCATCTGCCTGGTTATCACGGCGGCTTTGGCGCTTACGTACGGCGTAGCGAACCCGATCATCGTGAAAAACGCGAAAGCGAACGCGGATGCTGCGCGGCAGCAGCTGATCACGGATGCGGATTCTTTCAAAGAATATAATGGCAAGCTTCACGTTCAGGAAGCAGGGAAAGTTTACGCGACGGAAGCGTATAAGGCGACGAACGGTACCGGTGTGGTTGTTACCGTAAACACAAGCTCGTTCGGCGGCGCTCTCACAATGATGGTCGGAATCGACAAATCCGGAAAGATCACCGGAGTCAAGGTCACCGATCACTCGGACACACCGGGTGTCGGCACCAAGAACTGGGATTCCGAAAATATGGATTCCCGCTATGACGGAATCAGTAAACTGAACTCCACGAACGTCAAAGACGGGCAGATCAAGTACGTCAGCGGCGCTTCGGTAACCGGCGCGGCCATCCATAAGGGTGTTTACTGCGCGCTGGCACAGTATAAAGATATGGGAGGTGCGAAGTAATGGCAAAAGAAGGCAGTAAACTTCAGTATCTGACCAATGGTATTCTGAAGGAGAACCCGAGTCTGGTTCTTGTACTGGGGACGTGCCCGACTCTGGCAACGACCTCTTCTGTTACGAATGGATTCGGAATGGGCATTTCCGCGGCAGCGGTACTGATCTGCTCGAACATCGTTATTTCGGCGATTCGTAAACTTGTTCCTGATAAGGTAAGAATCCCGTGCTACATCACGGTTATTGCGGGATTTGTAACGGTTGTGCAGCTTCTTCTGCAGGCATACGTTCCAACACTGTATTCTTCTCTGGGTCTGTACATTCCGCTGATCGTAGTAAACTGCATCATCCTCGGAAGAGCGGAGATGTTTGCGAACAAGCATACGGTCTTTGAGTCCGCGCTGGACGGTATTGGAATGGGACTTGGATTTACTCTGACACTGGTTGTCATGGGTTCCATCCGTGAGATCTTAGGCGCTGGAACATGGCTTGGAATTCCTCTTCTTTCGAAATTCATCCCTGGAATGGGAATCTTCAATCTGGCTCCGGGCGGATTCTTCGTATTTGCTGTTGTAATGGCATGCGCACACTGGCTGACCAGAGACAAGAGCAAGATCCGCGATACCGTAGGCGAGATGGATTTGTTCACGGAAGCGCAGGAACTGAAAGAGAAGAAGGAGGCGTAGGTAGATGCTGGGCAATCTGGTTGTAATCATTATCAGCATGGTGCTGGTAAATAACTACCCTCTGGCGCAGTTCCTCGGAATCTGCCCGTTCCTGGGTGTATCAAAAGATCTGGACTCCGCGAAAGGCATGGGCTGGGCGGTAGTCTTCGTTATGGTTGTCGCGACTGCGGCGACATGGCCGCTGCAGCAGGTTCTGAATCATTTCGGAATCGGCTATCTGCAGACCGTTGTATTTATTCTTGTCATCGCGTTCCTGGTACAGCTGATCGAGATGTTTATGAAGAAGAGCATGCCTGCTCTTTATACAGCGCTTGGTGTATACCTTCCGCTGATCACGACAAACTGCACCGTACTCGGTGTCTGCATTTCGAACATTGACAATAATTATGGATATATCGAGTCTCTGGTGAACGCGTTCGGCGCTGGTCTTGGATACCTCTTCGGTATGCTGCTGATGGCCGGTGTCCGGACAAAACTGGTGGATGAGGAAAATTTCCCGTCGCCGTTCCGGGGCTTCCCGATCGTCCTTGTAACTGCAGCAATCATGTCCCTGGGCTTCATGGGCTTCAGCGGCATGTTCAGTTAAGAAAGGGGAGTGCGGTAGAAAATGTCAAGTTTCTTAATTCCGGTAATCCTGGTTGTAGCCATTGGATTTGTAGCGGCTGCGGTGCTTGCTTTCGCTTCTAAGGTTTTTGCGATCGAAGTAGACCAGACGCAGGTTGATATCCGTGCGGTGCTCCCGGGAGCGAACTGCGGCGGATGCGGATTCGCTGGATGCGACGATTACGCCAGCGCGCTTGCGTCGGATCATACGACTCCATGCACGAGGTGCGTAGTCGGCGGCGCGGCGGTTGCTGAGCAGATCGCGAATATTCTGGGCGTTTCCGCAGGAGCTGAAGAGAAGGAAGTCGCGGTTGTTATGTGCAACGGCACAAGTGCGGCTGCGAAAAAACTCGCGGATTATGAAGATTTTAAGACCTGTAAGGCAGCGAAATCCATCTGCGGCGGAAATAAGATCTGCCAGTATGGATGCCTTGGTCTTGGCGACTGCAACGCGGCATGTCAGTTTGACGCGATTCATGTAAGAGACGGCGTCGCATGGGTAGACCGCAGCAAGTGCACAAGCTGCGGCGCATGCGTGAGGGCTTGTCCGAATCATCTGATTCGTCTTGCGCCTGAGAAAAACCTTGTATTCGTACGCTGCTCCAATAAGGACAAGGCGCGCGACGCGATGCAGGCCTGCAAGAACGCGTGCATCGGATGCAAAAAGTGCGAGAACACCTGCAAATTCGATGCAGTGCATGTAACCGACAACCTTTCTTTCATCGATCCGGCAAAATGCAAAAATTGCGGTATGTGTGAGAAAGTCTGCCCGACCGGAAACATCATTAATATGCGTCTGGTCATGAAGGCGGCGAAAGACAAGAAGGAAGGAAAGGTCGTACCTCCGGCACCGAAGCAGGAGCCGGCGCAGCAGAGCGCACAGGCGTAACGGATACTCCGGACTATGACAGGTCTGTCCTGCCGCATCTCTTCGCGGGATGCGAAAGGCAGAATGCGGATTTTTCCGAAATAATCTAAAAGCATGCAAGGGAGCTTTGTGATAGATCAATTGGATCTATACACAGAGCTCCTTGTGTATTATAATACAGATATGTTTATATATTTGCAAAGAGGTACGGAATGAAATTAAAGGATTACGGTTTAACGCCGGAGCAGGTTATTGAGAAAACAAAAAAATATCTGATCGAACCGGGAAAGAGACTCGATTTTGTCTGTGAACGGGCCGAAGGAATGTATATGTATGACAGCGCAGGACAGGCATATCTGGATTTCTTCGCCGGAATTGCGGTTAACAGCGCCGGATCCTGCAATCCGGCGGTTGTGAAAGCGATTCAGGATCAGGCTGCGGATGTAATGCACGCTTCTGCGTATATTTATACATTACCGCTTGCGCTTCTTTCAGAGAGAGTATGCACATCCACCGGGATGGATAAGGTATTTTTCCAGAATTCCGGTGCGGAAGCAAATGAAGCCATGATCAAGATGGCGCGGAAATACGGCATCGATCATTATGGTGCGAATGATTGGAAAATCGTAACAGCGAGAGGTTCGTTCCACGGCCGTACACTGGGCGCGATGGCAGCGACCGGCCAGCCGGATAATGCCTGTCAGATGGGATTCGGTCCGATGGTTCCCGGATTTTCGTATGCGGAGTATAATAATCTGGAGAGCTTCCGGGAAGCGGTTGATGATGACACCATTGCGATTATGCTGGAGCCTGTTGAAGGCGAAAGCGGCGTTTACCCGGCGACACCGGAATTCATGAAAGGAATCCGCGAGCTCTGCGATGAGAAAGGAATTCTGCTCCTGCTGGATGAAGTGCAGACCGGATGGGGTCGCACAGGTTCTTTGATGGCGTATATGGGATACGGAATTAAGCCGGATATTATTTCCATGGCAAAGGCTCTTGGCGGCGGCGTTCCGATCGGAGCTGTCGCTGCGAAAGAGGCGGTCGCGAAAGCCTTCACGCCGGGATCGCATGGAAGCACGTTCGGCGGCAATGCGCTTGTCTGCGCGGCGGCTCTTGCGGAAACCGACGAGATCATTTCCAAGAATCTTCCGGCAAATGCAGCGAAAGTCGGTCCGTATCTCATGGAGAAGCTCCGTGGTCTTCCGCACGTGAAGGAAGTGCGCGGACGCGGTCTCATGGTCGGCGTGGAATTTGACGACGCGGTAGAGGCCGGAGCGCTGAAGGAGCAGCTGTTCAAAAACCATCTTCTTGTAACAGCGATTGGAAACCGGATTCTCCGTCTGGTTCCGCCGCTGATCTGCACAGAGGCGGACTGTGACAAGGCTGCGGAGATCCTGAATAAATCCGTTTTGGAATTGACCGAATAGCGCGGGCGTTTCGATCTATGAGTGAATCATGGAAGGCTCCTTTAGTAGGAGCCTTTTTTAGAATGTAATTTCATCAGGAAGGAGAGGACCATGCGGACATTTGAGGATGCGCAGGAATTTGTCGAAGAGGAAGATGTGAAATTCATCCGTCTTTCTTTTGTGGATGTACGTGGGAAGATGCGGAACATTGCGATTATGCCGGAAAATTTGAAACATGCCTGTGAATACGGCATCCCCTTTGATTCATCTGCGATGCGGGGAAGACCAGCCGACGGAAGACAGGAATATTTCCTGTTCCCGGATATCAGTACACTTGGTCTGATTCCCTGGAGACCGGTGGACGGCCGGGTCGCGCGGATGTTCTGCGACATTCGGGATCAGGAAGGGAAGCTTTGCCTGAGCGACAGCCGGAGAATCCTGAAAGAGGCTGTGGAAGCGGCTGCGGAGAAAGGCATCTGGTTTGAAACCTGTACAGACTTTGAATTTTATCTTTTCCATCTGAACGAGCGCGGTGAGAAAACCGATGTGCCGCTGGACTACGCGGGATATTTCGATGTTGCGCCGGAAGACAAAGGAGAGAATATCCGCCGGGAAATCAGCTTTGAGCTGGTCGATATGGGAATCCAGCCCCGTTCCTCCCATCATGAGGAAGGGCCGGGACAGAATGAGGTCGACTTTGACTACAGCGATCCGGTTTCCGCAGCGGATAATGCGGAGATCTTCCGTTGGATGGTAAAGAATATCGCGGCGTCGAACGGCCTTTGGGCCGACTTTTCGCCAAAGCCGATTGCCGATCAGACCGGAGACGGCGTTCATTATAATTTTGTCCTTCATACCGATGACGGAGAGGACGCGGAGCAGAAGGTCATGGACTCTTTCGCAGCCGGCATTCTACGAAGAGCGAGGGAAATCACGCTGTTCCTGAATCCGGTGGAGGATTCCTATAAGCGGCTTGGCGTTCTGAAGGCGCCGAAATACGTAGCGTGGACGAAAAACAGACGGGATCAGTTTTTATGCTTCCCGGTCGGACGAGGCCGCCGTTCTGTGGAGCTTCGCTCTCCGGATCCGGCGTCGAATCCGTATATCGCGATGGCTTTGTCGATTTACGCGGGACTCGAAGGAGTGGAAGAAGATCTTCTTCTGGATCCGGAGCAGGAAAATGCACGCGGGGAATCGGTCGAGAAGATCCCCGGAACCTTGAAGGAAGCGTATCAGGCTGCGAAGAGCAGCGAGTTTGTCCGCCGGTATGTGCCGGATGATTTCTTTGCACTGTATGAAAACTTGGAGGGATAGGGAGGCATGAAGGATCGGCAGGGAGCACTGATCGTGTCCTCGTCGGAGAGTGTATTTTCGACGATGCGGCGAATGCTCAGAGGAACGGATTTTGCCTTTGTCCGTTACGCGCCGACAATGACAAAGGCGAAGCAGCAGCTTGCCCGGGATTCGTTCGGTCTTGTTATCATCTATACTCCCCTTCCGGATGAGTTCGGCCTTGAGTCCGCCGCGGAGCTCAGCGAGCGCTGGTATGGCGGAATCGTGTTGATGGTGGCGCAGGATATCTATGAGCAGGCCCGCCGGAAAGTACGGGGGACAGGAGTCTGTCTTCTGTCAAAAAGAGTGTCCGGCGCTGAGTTCCTGCAGGCGGTGGACATCGTTATGGCGCAGGTCAGCCGGATGCAGCGTATTACGCAGGAATACGACCGGCTGAAGCGAAAGCTTGCGGAGCTTAATGATGTCAGCCGGGCAAAATGTCTTCTTATTGAGCGCGAGCGGATGACAGAGGAGGAAGCGCATGAATTTCTGGTGCATGAGGCGATGAATACTGGAAAGACCAGGAAGGCTGTCGCAGAGCATATTCTTCGAAAATACGGAAGGCCGTCACAGACGGGCGGGGTGAATAAATGAGAGATTGGATTCGGAAACCGGAATATCCCGGAGCTTTCGGGCTTCAGGAGCACATTGAGAAAAACGAAGACGGAAGCGATTTGATCACGCTGTCGTTTCCGCTTTTGGATGCGACGGGGGACGTCCTCTGCCGGTTTTCCACACGGGACGGCGGCGTGAGTGAAGGTCGGTTCCGCAGTATGAATCTCAGCAGCAATCTTGGCGATGAGAAGGAGCGGGTTCTGGAAAACTACCGCCGGATACTTCGGATTTTCGGTGCGGATTTTTCCCATATCGCGGCGACAAAGCAGACGCATACGACGAATGTCCGGATAATTACGGAAAAAGACGCGGGGAACGGCTTTGAACGGCCTTATGAATACGACAATGTGGACGGAATCGTAACGGATGTGCCGGGGCTGGTGCTTGCGGGATTCGGAAGTGACTGTTGCCTTTTGTTTTTCGCAGATCCGGTTCACCGCGCGGTCGGAGTCAGTCATTCCGGATGGAAAGGAACCGTCGGAAGGATCGGTGAAAAGACTGTCCGTCTTATGGAAAAAGAATACGGGACGAGGCCGGAGGATCTTCTCTGTGCTGTCGGTCCTTCGATCTGCCGGGACTGTTATGAAGTCAGCGAAGATGTGGCGGTGAAGTTTCAGGAGGAGTTTCCGCTGCATATTTCGGAGATCATGGATGCGAAGGGCGGCGGGAAGTACCAGCTCGATCTTTGGGCGGCGAACCGCGTCGTTCTTGAGGAAGCGGGAGTACGAAGCGAAAATATCGAGGTTACGGACATCTGCACGATGTGCAATCCGGACCGGCTTTTTTCGCACCGGGCAACGCATGGAAAGCGCGGAAACAACGGAGGCTTTATTATGCTGAAGAAATAAGCATAAATTTTTTTTAACGTGCGGTTTTTGTAAATCCTTGGTATGATATTAGTTACAGCGAACGAAAAAATGTCCGGGCTGTGAACCCCGGCTGCATCGGGCAGCATCTGGCGGTATAGGGCATAAACGGCCCGGCATTATCCTGAGGATAAGGAGGAAGTAATGGCAGAAGAGACGAAAGAGAAGAAAAAAATTCCGAATATCAGCGCTTCTCTTCGGACGCATACCGTGCAGATTCCGGAAGTAGTCTGGAAGGCAAGGGGAATGGTTGTTCTTGGACGCAGGATCAAGTCCGTGATCTTTACGACGGATATCGCGATTATCCGGAACTGCAACGCGGACGCGGTGCTTGCCGTTTATCCGTTTACGCCTCAGCAGGTTATATCGAAAGCGGTGATCGACGCATCGGCAATTCCTGTTTTTGTCGGTGTCGGCGGAGGTACGACAAAAGGCGTACGTTCGGCTTTGATCGCGAGAGACGCGGAAGCGCAGGGCGCCTTCGGCGTTGTCGTGAATTCTCCGATGTCGAATGAAAATATCCGGCTGATCCGGCAGATCATCGACATTCCTATCGTTGCGACCGTGGTCAGTGAAGATGAAGATATCAACGCCCGTCTTAATGCGGGCGCAACCATACTGAATGTGTCTGCGGCGTCGAAAACGCCGGATTTGGTCCGGCATATCCGGAAAGATTTCCCGGATGTTCCGATTATCGCGACCGGAGGTCCGACGGAGGCTTCGATTCTCGAAACCATTGAAGCAGGCGCGAATACGATCAGTTATACACCGCCGACCTGCGGAGAAATTTTCTCTGTCATGATGGATCAGTATCGGAAGGACAATACGAAGAATCCGTTTGACGTTCCAGACCCGAAGGCGGGGGGAATCACGGATTTCCTGAAAATGTTTTAGATAGGAAATAATGAACGGGAAGCATGAACGAAGAAAAAACAGCAGGAGCGCCGGCCGCGGGAAGACGCTGGACTTAAAAAAAGCCCATTACAGCACGGACCTTATCCGGGAGTATGAGGATCCGGAATTCGCGGAGGAAGCGTACCGGTACGAGCAGGAAAAAAGAAAGAAGCAGGGAGAAACGTACCGGGATTTTCAGGGCCGGAGTCGGAAGCCGCACCCGGACCGGCGGAGAGAGCCCGGAGGGTTCGAGCAGGCGTATGAAGAGAAACGTGCGAGGCAGGAAGAGTATAACCGCAGTCTTTATAATGACGCCGGCGGATTCGGAG
>JAQXNW010000094.1 GCA_029098205.1 Eubacteriales bacterium
AGACGGATGCACCGTATGAGAAGATTGAGAAAGTCGGCAAGGATGTTGCGATGCAGGTCGCTTCCATGTCCCCGAAATTCGTGATGGATAGCCAGGCAGATCCGGAATATCTGGAAAGTGAGAAGGAGATCGCGCGCCAGCAGCTTCTGAACGAGGGAAAACCGGAGCAGATGATCGAAAAGATTATCCCGGGCAAAATCAAGAAAGTTCTGAAGGAAGTCTGCCTTCTGGATCAGAAGTTTGTAAAGAATAGCGACCAGACGGTTGAACAGTATGTCGCTGAGTCTGCGAAGGCACTTGGAATTGATATGGCAGTAACAGAGATGGTTCGTTATGAAGTCGGAGAAGGAATCGAGAAGAGACATGAGGATTTCGCGGCGGAAGTAGCGGCACAGCAGGCGGCGGCAGCGAAATAAGGATACAGAAACCGCTTATTAGCGCTATTAGGAATTTCATTCGGAACGGATTTCCGCTTACTTTATAACGGATTTTCGGATCGGAAGCGGATGATTTTTAAGCAGCAGATAGAATGAGGAAGGTCTTCCGTGAATTTACAGATTCACGGAAGACCTTTTTTGAAGGCATAGATTCCGAAGCAATGGACATACAGGTGTGTAATTCACGCCGATGGCGGGCTTCATGCAGTGCGCAGGGGGAAAGACAGATGAACTGGAAGAAGCAGTACGCGGATAAAATACGAACGCCGAAAGAGGCGGCTTCCATTGTGCAGGATGAGGACCGCGTTTACATCGGAACATGCACGAGCGTTGCGAGAACGCTTGCCCGGGCGCTCGGCGACCGGGCAGAAGAGCTCAGAGATGTCTGGATCGGAAGCTCGAATGTGATGGATGACCTCATCGTTATGAAAACGCCGGAGCATTTTCATGTTTCCACGTACTATATGGGTCCCGGCGAACGAAAAGCATACGCGATGAATAACTGCTCCTTCACAAGCGTTCATTTAAGTGAGCTGGATCTTTGGTTTAAAAAGACGTTTCGGCCGAATGTTTCTTTTATTGAGGTGAGCGAACCGGATGCGCAGGGGAGAGTAAGCCTGGGACCGTCCGGGGTCGGCATGCATGTTTCCGCGATGCGGTATTCCGACTGCGTGATTCTGGAAATAAATCCGAATGTTCCGTACGTATACGGCGACGAAGCTTTGTTTCCCCTGGAAAAGGCGGAATGCATCGTAGAAGGAGACGATCTGATTCCGGAGGTGGATGATCTTCCGCCTTCCGAAGATGTCTGCAGAATCTCGGAATACATTGTTTCAAAGGTTCCGGACGGATCATGCATACAGCTTGGAATCGGCGGAATCGGACATGCAGTCGGATACGGGCTCAGGGAGAAGAATGACTTGGGAATCCATACAGAAGCATTCACGAACTCGATGGCGTTTCTGGTAAAAAACGGGAATGTTACGAATTCCCGAAAAAGCTTCTGCCCTGGAAAATCGACAGCGTCTTTCGCATTAGGGACAAAATCGCTGTATGATTTTCTGGATCATAATGAAAATGTCTATTTTACGGCGTTTTCGACAGGGAACGATCCCCGGGTTATCTGCCGGAATGATCATATGATTTCCATTAACAGCTGCATCAGCATAGATTTATATGGTCAAGTCGCATCGGACAATATAAACGGAAGGCAGTTCAGCGCGGTCGGGGGGCAGGTTGATTTTGTCCGGGGCGCGCAGATGTCGCGGGGAGGAAAATCCTTCATCGCGGCGACTTCCGTGAACATCAGCCGGAAAACCGGCAAAAAGACAAGCCGGATTGTTTCCAGACTCGCTCCAGGCACAGTCGTTACAACTTCCCGTGCCGATGTGAATTACATCGTAACGGAACACGGCGCCGTCGATCTCAGACCGCTTGACATGCGGGACCGGGCGCATGCCTTAATTTTGCTGGCAGATCCTGAGTTCCGGCCGATGCTGATCGAGGATGCGAAAAAAATGGGAATTTATTAAGGAGGCTCATCATGGGAGAGAATGTACTCCTGCCGATTCAAAACTGGCTGGATATAGAAATGAAATACACGGTCGGAAGGGATCAGACTGCAAGAAAAAATCAGTACCGCCTGACGCATGCGGAAGAATGTGTGCTTGCGGACGGAGATGAGAAAGCAGATTTTATTTTTTCTCCATGGCTTCCGCTGAAATTTGCGCTGTACCGCTATGATGAAGACCTGAAGGGTGAGGATCTTGTTGTAAAAAAGGCGGAGGATTATCAAGGACTGAAAAGACTGGTGCAGGAAGTCCTTCCGGTGAAAGAATCTGCTGTGCAGACTTTGTCCCGATTTTTTCAGGTTTATGCGACAAAGGAAAACGTCATGATTCTTCCGGATAAACGCGCCGCCCTTGCCCGTTCCATCCGTCCGTACTGCGATTTTACGCCTTCCTTCCTTCGGGGGTGCTTCCGCGGAGGTCTGTTTTCGGATTATTTCGGAAACCGTGACGATGTATTCGAAAATTGGGTGAAATCACAGCACATGGAAGTCTTTTTCAAAGACAGAGAGATTAAGAGAGAAAACATTCGCGGCATGGAATTTAAGGATATGATGGCTCGTTTCGATGGAACGCCGGATGATTTTGAGCATCTTGAAGATGCGGTTCTCTGGTATCTTGAGATTCTCCGGGAACGGAAGGAACTTCTGGAAGCCGGGGAGTAAACAGAACGCCTGGCAGGGTGCCGGAAGGTCGCAGAGCGCGGTCTCTTTAATGGGATCAAGGGAGGAAAAATATCGATGGATTGGAATTCCATACTTGAAAAAGCCGGAGAATTGGAGCCGGATCTGATACGAACCCGCCGCTGGCTGCACAGAAACCCGGAGCTTTCTTTTAAGGAAAAGAAGACGACCGAGTTCATCGCGGACAGGCTTCGGAAGATCGGCCTTCATCCTGTGACATTTCCGGATTATTTCGGACTCTATGCGGATCTAGAATGCGGAGGAGAGAAGGAGCCTGCAGTTGTGCTCCGCGCGGATATTGACGCGCTTCCGGTAAAAGAGGAAACCGGTCTTCCCTTTGCCAGTGAGAAAGAGGGCGTCATGCACGCATGCGGACATGACTGTCATACGGCGATGCTTCTTGCCGCCGCCGAAATTCTTGTCGGAATGCGGAAAAATCTTTCCGGGAGGATTCGTTTCCTTTTTCAGTCGGCGGAAGAATCCTGCCATGGCGCTGCGTATTATATCGATCATGGGATTCTGAACGATGCTTCAGTTATTTTCGGAGAGCATGTCTGGTCGGAGCTCTCGGATCAGGGAATCAATCTGGAGGATGGCGCCCGTATGGCAAGTTGTGATAATTTTACGATCACGGTGCATGGGAAAACAGCGCATGGCGCTTCCCCGGAGCGGGGAATTGACGCGATCGCAGCCTCTGCTTCGATCGTACAGAATCTGCAGCAGATTGTTTCACGCCGCATTGATCCCAGAGACTCTGCCGCGATTACCATTGGAACGATCCATGGCGGCGAACGGTCGAATCTGATCTGTAAAGAAGTCGTCATGGAGGGAACGGTCCGTACGCATTCCGAGTCTGTAAGGGATTCCGCGGAAGACTGGATCCGAAGATGCGCGGAATATTCCGCGGAAGGGACCGGTGCGGAGGCGGAACTTGATTATCAGTATATACTCCGGCCATTGTTCAATGATCCGAAGTATACGGCGGCGGCACGGGAGGCGGCAGCAGGACTGTTCGGTACGTCTGTTCTCATGCCAATGAAAAAATCCATGCTGAGCGAGGATTTTGCGCTGTATCAGGAACGGATTCCTTCTGTATTCGCGCTCGTCGGCGCGCGGAATGAGAAAAAAGGCTTGATTTACGGCAATCACGATCCCCGTTTTACGGTGGACGAGAGCATCCTGAAACGCGGCGCAGCGCTTTACGCTGGGTTTGCGGCAGATGTGCTGAAGGAACAGGAGTATTGACAGCTTATGAAAAAAATTGGATTGGTAATCGAAGGCGGCGGTATGAAATGCGCGTATAATGCGGGGATTCTGGATCGATTTCTGGATGATCATATACAGTTTCCGTACGTGATCGGCGTTTCTGCCGGGTGTGCGAACGGGGCGTCCTATCTCGCAGGACAAAGAGGGAGGAATCTTCGTTTTTATACAGAGCACACGAAAGAAAAGGGATATTTTGGAATTGGCAGCTTTCTGAAGACCGGAGATCTGTTCGGACTGGATTATATTTATTCCGACTGCACGAACCATGATGGGAACGATCCTTTGGATTTTCCCGCTATGTCAAAGAATCCGGCGGAATACTGCGCTGTAGCGACGAACGCGCTGACTGGAGAGCCGCATTATTTTTACAAGAAGGAACTTTCGCAGGATCATTATGAAATCATCAAGGCTTCCTGCGCGCTTCCCGCGGCCTGCCGTCCGCGGGTCATTGACGGAGTTCCGTATTATGACGGCGGAGTATCGGATTCTCTTCCTCTTGACCATGCGCTTTCCGATGGATGCGATAAGATCGTTGTTCTTACGACAAAGCCCAGAGATTATGTGAAGCAGCCTGAGAAATTCCGCTTATTCTATACGATCCGATGCCGGAAATATCCGAAGATTGTAAAACTGCTGAATGAGCGGCATATCAATTACCGGAAATCAATGGAACGGATGTTTGAATTGGAGAAAGAAGGAAAGGCATTCCTCTTCCAGCCGAGTGTGCATCTGGAAATGGGAACGTTCGCGATGGATCTTAAAGCGGAGCAGGATCTCTATGATCTTGCTTTCCGGGATTATGACGTTCTTCACGATTCTTTGATTCAATTTATGGAATCCTAGATCGGCAATATTGTATAATAGAAAACAGGATTTTCTTTTTCCCTGCATGGAGGAGCAGTATCATGAGATTTGATTATTCAAAGTATTGGTATGAAGATATACGTCCGATTGAGGATATTACCGGAATGCTCCGGGAAAGCGCAGAGCTTTATGCGGAAAATCCCGCGTTCTGGGTGAAAGAGAAGCGGGGAAGCGCTTACGAGCCCATTACGTACAAGGTCATGCATCATGATGTGGAGAGCCTTGGAACGGCGCTTGTCAACGAGGGATTTTCGGGTTCTAACATCGCGGTATGCGGGAAAAACTGCTATGAATGGATTGTTTCTTATCTTGCCGTCATGACAGGTACGGGAACGGTTGTTCCGATCGACCGGGAACTCTCTGGTGATGAGATTGAGAATCTGCTGGAGACTGCGGAATGTGACGTTCTGTTTGCGACGGATGATGTCTGCCGGAAGATCGTGAAAGGAACGAGGCTGAAATGGCTTTATGTCATGGAGGCTTACGGAGACCGGCGGGACAGTTCAGAAAGACCGGTCAGCGCGATTTCGGATCCGGAAGAATATCGTAGAAGAAGAAATCTGGCAGAATCGATGCAGGTGATCCCGTGGCGGACGCTTCTTACAGTCGGAGAGGATCTGCTTGGCGAGGGAGATACCCGGTTTATCCGAAGCATCCCGGACAAAGATGCGGCTTCTGTGATTCTGTTTACATCCGGAACCACTGGAAATCCTAAGGGGGTCATGCTTTCCCAGCGAAATATCGCATCCAACATCATGGATGTATGCCGAATTGCGCATATTTATACATGGGATAAGACTTTGTCGATTCTCCCGATTCATCATACGTACGAATGCACGCTTGGAATGCTTCTGGTTCTTTACCGCGGAGCCAGCACGGCATTCAGCGAAGGGCTTAAATATATTTCCAAAAATATGAAGGAAGCGGAGAATACGGTCATAATAGGGGTTCCGCGGGTTCTGGAAATGGTATACAGTCGGATTGAAAAGGAAGTCAGGGCCAGGGGAAAAGAAAAAGCATTTCAAAAAATGCTCCGCGCCAGCCACCGAATGAAGGCCGCGGGTCTTCCGGGAAGCCGGATTCTTTTCCGCTCCGTAAGGAAACAGCTTGGCGGAAAGCTCCGCCTCGTGATTACGGGGGCCGCAGCCATGCAGCCGAATGTATTCCGCGCTTTTGAAGATATGGGTCTCATCGTTCTTCAGGGCTACGGAATGACGGAATGTACGCCGCTTGTGTCCGGAACGCCGATGCGGGAAGAACAGGCGCGCTACCGGAAAGCCGGTTCAGTCGGGATCCCAGTGAAGAGCGGTGAAGTGAAAATTTCGGATCCGGATGAAGAAGGAATCGGAGAAATTCTGTTCCGCGGACCGAATGTTATGCTTGGGTATTACAAAATGCCGGAAGAAACGAACGAAGTCCTGACGGGAGACGGATGGCTCCATACCGGAGATCTTGGATTTGTCGATCCGGAGGGATGGATTTATCTTACCGGAAGAAAAAAGAATGTCATTGTCACCTCGACTGGTGAAAATGTATATCCGGAAGAGATTGAAGATTATATTAACAAGAGCCGGTATATAGAAGATTCCATGGTTTTCCCGTATAAAGAGAACGGAGAGGAAATGGTCGCCGTGCAGATCTTCCCTGATGCTGAGGAAATCAAGGAATCTATGGGAAAGGAACCTTCGTTTGAGGAGACGGAAGCTCTTCTAAAATCGGAAATTCAGGAACTGAATCAGGGACTTTCTGTATATAAGCGGATTCGGAGAGTCTTTGTCCGTAAAGAAGACTTCGTCCGAACGACGACGAAGAAGATAAAAAGACAGGAAAATAAAGTATCCGAGTCCGAAGGGGAAAGAGGTGCGGACGATTGATCGAGGCAGGAAGCGGACAGAAATACATAGATACCGTTATTTTTGATATCGGAAATGTGTTAATGAGTTTTCAGTGGATTCCATATATGCGGACGATGTTTGACGAACCGATGATCCGGAGAGTAAACCGTGCTATTTGGGGATCTGGGCTATGGAATGAAATGGACCGCGGTCTTAAGACAGGTATGGAGCTTCTTCCGGAGATGCAGGCCAGGGATCCGGAAATTCAGGATGAAATCAAGCAGGCCTTTCTTCATTGCGGAAAGTGCATGCATCGGATGGATTATGCGGCTCCATGGATTCGGGAGCTTCATCAGCGCGGGTTCAGGACTCTCTATCTTTCAAACTACTCGCATTATGTAATGGGGAGAAATCCGGATGTCCTCTATTTTCTTCCGGAACTGGACGGAGGCATTTTCTCCTGTGATGTGAAAACAATAAAACCGGAGAAAAAAATATTTGAGATCGCGAAGGAACGGTATTCGTTGAATCTTGAAAAATCTGTTTTTCTCGATGACAATCCGGAAAACGTCCGCGCATCGAGAGCGTTCGGGCTTCCGGCCATTCGTTTTACTACTTATGCGGAAACCCGTCCGAAACTAGAAGAGACGATTTTAGGATCGGATCAGTTTGTTACAGAACCTCTGCCGGATTAATTCGTTTGTCTGGATGGATAGATTTATTTGGCAGGGAAGATTTGTCCGGCTGAAAAGAAAGGAATATATTAAAAGAACATGGCAGTAGAATTAAAAGAAAAGGTGATCTGTCCGAAATGCGGCGAAGAAACCGAAGTAGCCGTTCGAAAGAGTCTGAATACCCGGCAGGATCCGGATGTGAAGCAGAAAATCATGGACAGGTCTATGTTCCGCTTTCATTGTCCGAAATGCGGGCAGCAGATCTTTCTGAATTACAGTTTCCTTTACCATCAGGTGGAGGATCGGATGATGATCTATTATGCGCCGGATTCGAATTCCTATCAGGAAGCGAAGGATGCGTTCGATGGAAATTTTAAGGTGAATGGCGTGGATCCGATGCTGAACCCGCAGGTGACAGAGCTTTTCCAGCGCAGGATTGTCCGGGATCTGAATGTGCTCTGCGAAAAAATCGAGATTCGGGACGCGGGGCTGGACGACCGGGTGATAGAACTTATGAAAGTCGCGTATGGTTCAATGATGCAGACCAGGAACCCGGAGCAGAAGGTGCAGGAGATGCTGTTTTTCCGGAAGAAGGATGGCGGATACGCCATTTCATTTCTGAACCAGGGGAAAGGTTTTGCATCGGTTGATTTCAGCCGCAAGGTATATGATACGATGGAAGAGGAATTCCGGGATCTTCTTCCTGCTAGTCCGGAGGATTCGCAGTATGATATCGGGTTCGCATGGGCTATGGAGCTTTACCGCCGGAATGAGGAACGAAAGGAGAAACAGCCATGACGATGGAATTAAAGACAGGAATCAAAGGGTCTGCTGAAGAGATGGTTACGGAGGAAAATACGGCCGCAAAAGTCGGATCCGGCCTTCTTCCGGTTTATGCAACACCGTCTATGATTGCTCTGATTGAAAAAGCGGCGCATACTTCGATTGCAGATGGTCTTGAGGATGGACAGGGCACGGTCGGCACTCTTATGAATGTCAAACACCTTTCCGCGACGCCGATTGGAATGAAAATTACGGCGGAGACAGAGCTTGTTGAAGTGGATCGAAGAAGACTTGTATTTTCCGTAAAAGCATACGATGAAGCAGGGCTGATCGGAGAGGGCACGCATGAGCGGTTTATTATTTATAATGATAAATTTCTCGCGAAGGCCGAGTCCAAGAAAGAAAAATAAGGAGCCTGGGGAAAAGAGAATCGGCAGCAGAATGAATCTCTTTCATTGAATCCGTTGTCTGTCTATTAGGGAATTTCCCTAAAAAAGGATCCGAGCCGTTATCCGGTCCGGATCCTCTGTTATTTTAAATGTGTGGAAGATAAAAACACATCGCAAGGTTAGTCTTCGATGGCCATAGCAGCTGTGATCAGAGACATGCCATATACTTCATCCGCGTTGCAGCCTCTGGAAAGGTCATTAATCGGAGCGTTGAGACCTTGAAGAATCGGGCCGTATGCCGCGTATCCGCCCAGACGCTGTGCAACCTTATAGCTGATGTTCGCAGCTTCGATCAGCGGAAAGATGAATGTGTTCGCGTGACCGGCAACCTTGGAATCCTTGAACTTTGTCTTGGCAACAACCGGGGATACCGCAGCATCAAACTGCATCTCGCCGTCGATGTCAAATTCCGGTCCGAGCTTCCGTGCTTCCGCAACCGCGTCGTGGGACAGTTTTACGGTTCCGCCCTTGCCGGATCCATTTGTCGAGAAGCTGAGAAGAGCAACCTTCGGATCGATTCCGAATTTCTTCGCCGTCCGTGCGGTTTCTACAGCAACCTCGCCCAGCTTCTGCGCAGCGGTGAGCGTAACCTCTCCGGTCTTCTTATCAACAGTATCCTTGTAATCAATGTTGATCGCGCAGTCTCCGAATGCCAGTCTTTCCGCATCGTCTTCTCCGCGGGTCAGAATCATAACTGAGCTTACGAGGTGCGAACCCGGCTTGGTTTTAATCAGCTGCAGCGCCGGACGGACCGTATCCGCTGTAGAATAGGTTGCGCCTCCGAGCAGGCAGTCCGCTTTTCCCATTTTGACCAGCATCGTGCCGAAATAATTTCCGGCCTTCAGGCATTCCCGAACCTGATCTTCTGTCATCTTGCCCTTGCGGAGAGCGACCATTTCCTGAACCATCGCTTCCATATCTTCATAGTTGTTTGGATCGATGATTTCACAGCCGCTGATGTCAAAACCGCCCTCTTTCGCGTTTTTCGCGAACTGCTTCGGATCTCCGATCAGAAGAACCTTCAGAAGACCTTCTTTTGAGAGTTTTTCCGAAGCCTCCAGAATACGCGGATCCGGACCGTCGGGAAGGACGATCGTTTTTGTTTCCTTCGCGAGTTTCTCTCTAATCTGTGTAAAAATCGACATGTTTACCTCCAGAATCAAAGTGACTTCAATTAAACCAAAGCATATTATATCCTGTTTTTCCGTTATTCGCAATGTTTTCGGCGGAATCCGAAGACCTGCGTTGAATTTTGACTTTCATAAAATTCTTATTTATTATAAAATCATAAAAAAGAATATGGAATCTCAAGCAGTGCTGTTAAGGGATTGCATTTATTTTAGAAAAGAACAGGAGGACAGGATGCCGCAGGTAAGAGATTTGAATGAGAAGGATACGGAGACCAGACCTTATATTTCCTGGGATCTTATCGGAAATTTTATGCGGGATGCATTTATCGCAGCGGGACTTCCGAAGGAGGACGCGGAAATCTGCACAGATGTGCTTTTGGAGAGCGATCGGCGCGGCATTGAAAGCCACGGCTGCAACCGTTTTAAGCCGATTTATATCGATCGGATCCGCGCGGGAATCCTGAATCCTGTAACGAATTATGAAGTCGTGAAGGATACGCCGACAACCGTAGTCGCCGATGCCCATGATGGAATGGGAATGGTGGCGTCTCATAAAATGATGGAATCTTTGATTGAAAAGGCGAAGACCTATGGAATGGCGGCAGGAGCCATCCGGAATTCATCGCATTACGGAATTGCGGGTTACTGGGCTACGATGGCGACGGATGCCGGCATGATCGGAATCACTGGCACAAAT
>JAQXNW010000095.1 GCA_029098205.1 Eubacteriales bacterium
TATCTACATAATCTTTCAGCCAATTTACTGATAGCAGCATGAATCTGATCCTCCCCGGAAATTACTTGAACTGTTCGATAAAACGCATATCATTCTCATACAGCAGACGGATGTCGTCGATTCCATATTTCAGCATCGCAATCCGCTCGACACCCATGCCGACCGCGAACCCCGTGTACTTCTCGGTGTCGATATCCGCCACCTGATGTACATGCGGATGCGTCATGCCGCAGCCAAGAATTTCAATCCAGCCGCTGCCCTTGCATACGTTGCAGCCCTTGCCGCCGCACTTAAAGCAGGATACGTCCATCTCCGCCGACGGTTCTGTAAACGGGAAATGATGCGGGCGGAACTTCGTCCGGGTGTCCGGCCCGAAAAGCTTCTTCGCCATATAATCCAGCGATCCCTTAAGATCCGCCATCGTGATTCCTTCGCCGACAACCATCATCTCAACCTGATGGAAGGTCGGAGAATGCGTCGCGTCCGGAGTATCCCGGCGGTAGCATCTTCCCGGAAGAACAATCTGGAACGGAAGGTTCAGCTCCTTCTCAGCCCGCACCTCACCGGACGATGTGTGCGGACGGACGCAAATCTTGTCTGTCAGATAGAACGTATCCGTCATGTCTCTGGCAGGATGCGTCTCCGGCGCGTTCAGTCCGTCGAAGGTGTTGAAGGTCGTATCCACATCCGGGCTCTCATATACGGAATATCCCAGGCTCCGGAATATATCCACGATCTCATTGATGGTCTGCGTAATCGGATGCTCCACGCCGAACAGGATGTCTTCTCCCGGCTCCGTCACATCGATGGTTTCTTTCTCCAGTTTTGCCGCTTTCGCTCTCTTCTGGATTTCCTCTCTCCGCTGATTCAGCGCCTTCTCAAACTCAGCCTTCGCCTGGTTCGCGGCCTTTCCGAACTCCTTCCGGTCTTCCGGACGCATGTCCTTCATGCCGCGGAGAATCTCCGTAAAACGGCCTTTCTTTCCAAGCATGCGCACACGAAGCTCTTCCGTATCCTTCGAAGACTCCGCGCGTTTCAGCTGCTCTTTCGCCTCTTCCAGCAGTTTATTCAATGATTCATTCTGCATATCTTCTTATCTCCGTATTATTTATGATTTTCTTCTCCGCATGGCCTCGTACATCAAAATCCCGGCCGCGACAGAAGCATTCAGCGATTCCAGTCCGCCTTCCATGGGAATTGTCAGGCGCACATCCGCATTCCGAAGCAGAGATTCCCGGACACCGTTCCCTTCGTTTCCGATGACGAGAGCGGTGTTTTCACGGATATCCGCTTCATAATAGTTGATTCCGTCCACAACACTGGTCACGGCAAGTTTTTTCCCAATTCCATGAACCAGCTCTAATAATTCCCTATCATCCCGGACAAAGACGATAGGGATGGTAAAGACGGCTCCGGCCGTCGCCCGGACCGTCTTCGGCGAAAATACATCGCATGTACCGGGAAGAATCACCGCGGCTTCGTACCCGGCTCCCAGCGCCGTCCGGAGAATGGTTCCGACATTTCCGGGATCCTGCAGCTGATCGAGAACGACAAGATTTCCTCCATCTCTGTCCGCATTCAGCAGATCTTCCGCAGAGAAGCGGGGCTTCTCCACAACCGCCAGAATTCCCTGACTTTCTTCGGTATCGGAAACCTTCCGGAAAAGCTCCTTCGGAAGCACATACTCGTCCGAAAATCCGGCGTATTCCGGGAACCCGGCTTCTTCCGGATCCTCGCCTTCCCTATAAAAAAGCATCCGTACCGACGCGCCGGAAGACACGGCTTCCGCCACATTCTTCCGTCCTTCGATCAGGAACAGGCCTTCCTCGTCCCTGTATTTTCGCTTTCGAAGTCTACGGACGTGTTTCACGATTCGATTTTCATTCGATGTGATTTCCTTCATAGATATACGTAAACGCGGTCTGAGCAGATCCGCAAATGGATGATCCATAAACGGATTCGCTTAAATAATATGAAAGCCGGCAGAAACTACTACCGGCATTCGAAACTTCTATAGGGTGCACGGACTTAATCGTTCAGGAAATCCGGAATCACGAATTTGGAATTGTCCTTGTCTTCGTCTTTCGTATCGTTGAAGATCTGTCCCAAAGTAACTTCTTTCCCTTCCAGTCCGTTCTCTGTCTTCACTTTCCTGCCGGATTCCAGACCTCGTCCCGCATCTTTCGAGGCGCTGTCCTCTCCGAATCCAGTCGCAATGACCGTAATCGCGATCTCGTCTTTCATGTTCTCGTCTACCGAAGCGCCGAAGATCAGAATCGCGTCATCCGCAGCCTGCTCTTCTACCTGGCTGGCGATCTCATTGACTTCCATCATGCCGAGATCATACCCGCCGGCGACATAAAGAAGAATCGCCTTCGCGCCGGAAATTCTCGTCTCAAGAAGCGGGCTCTCTGTAGCCGCTTTCACTGCTTCCTTCGCGCGGTCCTCTCCGCTTCCGTGGCCGACGCCCATGTGCGCGATGCCGCGGTCCGTCATGACGGACCGTACATCCGCAAAATCGACGTTAATCAAAGCGGCTTCGGAAATCAGATCGGAAATGCCCTGCACGCCCTGACGAAGCACATCATCCGCCATATTGAACGCGTCCAGCATCGTCGTATTCTTCTCACTGTTCTCGATCAGCTTGTCATTCGGAATAACAACCAGAGAATCCACATAATTCTGCAGGAAACGAAGTCCCTGCTCTGCCTGTTCGGTTCTCTTGCGGCCTTCGAACGTGAACGGCTTCGTCACAACACCGACGGTCAGAATTCCCAGATCCTTCGCGGCCTTCGCGATGATCGGTGCCGCACCGGTCCCTGTTCCGCCGCCCATTCCGGCTGTGATAAACACCATGTCGCTTCCCTGAATCAGTTCGATGATATCATCGATCGACTCTTCCGCGGAATGCTGTCCTACCTCAGGATTTCCGCCAGCTCCGAGGCCTTTCGTCAGTTTTTCGCCAATCTGTACTTTTGTATCTGCATTACAGCGCTTCAGCGCCTGTTTATCCGTATTTACAGCGATAAAGTCAACACCGCCAAGACCGGCGTCGATCATGCGGTTTACCGCATTGCATCCGCCTCCGCCGACACCGATGACCTTGAGAACCGCAGAACCATCCTGTTCGGTTTCAAATTGCAACATCTGCTTTCCTCCTTGGAATCCATAATATGTTATATTCTACCATACAAAAATGACGTTTGCATTAAGAAATTATCCAATATCCGGCAAAAAAGACATATACCCGTTTTCTTCCACCGTAATTGTTCCATAACGAATTTCGTCCTTCAAAAGGCGGTTTACGACTTTCTGAAGACTGCCATCCTCCACAGACTTCTTTACAAGAGAATAGTTCCCCTTTGCAAGCAGCGTTGACGTGATGTGCACGGTCACGGAACTGCCGGAAATTTCCAGTTCCCGGAAGAAAAAGTCCCCTTCCTCCATCGAACTCAACATTTTGAGCATGCTCTTAAGAGTACCCTTTTCTTCCGCTTCCAGATGGCTTCCTATATCCATCTGGCTTATGGTAAGCCCGCGGATCAGTGTAAGCTTCGGCCTCGTCTGAGTAATCGAAAGCACGACCGCATTCCGGTCGATCAGAATGTATTTTCCGCCATAGGCCGCCGCCGCGACCGGAACCCTCTCCGTCACATGAATGACCAGAGTATCCGGGAGCTTCCGGCTCATTTTCGCATCGCTGATGTACGGCTGCTTTACAAGCTTGTCCTTTATCGCGCCCGTATGTGCGGAAGTAAAAAGGTTCCCTCCTGTTTTCGCGCCGGCAAGTTTAATGATCTCCTGATCGCTGTAATGGTGATTGCCGGTTACCTGGATCTTCGTAAGTGTAAAATAGGGAGAAAGCAGAAAAATCACAAGCGCGGCAAGTGCTGCAAGAAGAATGCCGACATAAAGAAAGAAATGATGACGGCGCCGCTTCCGGTGCTTTCTTTTGCTGCCGCTTTCCCCGTATCCGCTTCGCGCGATCTCCTTGCTCCAGGCGGTTCGATCCGTTTCCGGCGGCAGATCCGGGCCTTCTTCATCCATGCTTTCTCGTTTCATGCTTTCAAGGCCGGCCGCTTCTTCTCCGCTTTCTTCAGAAGCCGGCCCATCAGGCGCCCCATTCCGGGACGTCTGTTCCTGCTTGCTGTATTCCAGGAATTCATCCGGCGTAACATGGACGAAACGGTACGGATCATCGCCAACTCCGCTGATCGGCTGATAGCTGCTCGACCAGGTATCCCATCCCTCGCCGATTCCGCGCTTCTCCGAAGAAGAATCCTCCGGATTCCGTTTTTCTTCTTCATCCCTTGACATGCTTCCTCTCCGATCTATGCGCACAGATGTTAACAGCCGCTTATGATCCCAGCCGTTTTATGCCTTGTTTATGCCTTATTGCCTTATCCTTGCAGGCACCGGCTTTGCAAGTGCCGGATTTACAAGTGATTTGCAAATGCCGGATTTTACAATTACCGACTTCCGTATTTCAGAACTTCATAGATATGATCGGCTGCGTCCCGCGGCTCCGCGTTATAGGCAGCTTCCTCCATCTTATGAAGCTTTTCCGGATCTCTCTTCAGACGGACGATTTCCGCAAAAAGCTTGTCTACAGTGACATCCTTCTCTTCCATCAGCACCGCGCCGCCTTGATCCGCGACGCTTTTCGCGTTGTAGTACTGATGGTTTCCCGTGACATTCGGCGAAGGAATCAGGATGGACGCGCGCCCCGAAACGCAGGTCTCGGCCAGAGACACCGCGCCCGACCGGCTGATGACAAGATCTGATCCCGTCAGATAATCTTCCATATCCGTAATGTATTTTATAAACTGAATGGAATCCGGAAACTCAAAACGGTCGTTCTTTGTCTGCTCAATCATCATATCATAGTGAAGCAGTCCCACATCAAAGATAAACCGGACATTCGGAACGTCACTAAGCTTCTTCGCGAGCTCATAGAATATCGTGTTCAGCGCATCCGCGCCCTGCGAACCTGCGAATGCGAAAACGACGAATTCGTCCCCGGACGCACCGATTTTCCTGCGGGCTTCTTCGCGGTTCACGCCGAAGAACCGGCTCCGCACGGGATTTCCTGTGAAAATATGTTTCTCCGGATGCTTAAAATAAGGAGAAGCCGCCTTAAAACCAAGGAAAATATTGTTCACATACCGCTCCAGAAAACGATTCGCAAGTCCCGGAAACGCATTCTGTTCCTGAATGAAGCAGCGCACACCGCATTTTTTCGCGGCGCGGACAACCGGAACACAGACGAATCCGCCGGTTCCGATCACAACATCCGGGCGGAATTCCCGGATTTTCTTCATAGACTGCCGGGTTCCCCGTTCCACCGCACGGAATGTTTTCATCATGGATGGAATACTTTTCTCAAAATACCGGGCGTCTACCATCTCGAACCGGTATCCGGACCCGGGCACAAGATCTTTCTCAATCCCAATCCGGTTTCCCAAATAGAGAATTTCCGAATCCGGTTCTTTCTCCATTATTTTATCCGCAATCGCAAGCGCTGGATAAATATGACCGCCGCTTCCGCCGCCTGTGACAATCGCTCTCATCTGCCGCTGTCCTTTCTTTGTCTCTCTGCTTTCGGCTCTCTGTTTTCGGCTCTCCGCTGTCAGCTATCTGCTG
>JAQXNW010000096.1 GCA_029098205.1 Eubacteriales bacterium
AAAAGAAATCCAATAAAATGGAGATTATGCGTGACAAGTACGAGAAGATCGAAACTTATGTGAACGATATCATCAATCAGATTGAAGATAAGCAGGTTCAGCTTATGTAGTTCACTGCACTTCTGGACAAGATGTATCAGATGAATGAGAATTAGTATAAAGAGCTGACGATGTACATCCTTGCCGGAAAGAAAAAACTGGAAGAGGTTCGGAGCGTGGATCTTCCGAAGCTGCAGGCGGCAGCGCAGGCGAGCGGGCTTCCGGAGGACGCGCAGAAAGCGAAAGATCTCGCGTCTCAGTGTGAAAGGTTCGAGAAAAAAATTTATGATCTTGAGCTTACCCGTACGGTTTCGATGCAGACCGCGCCGCAGATCCGTATGGTGCAGGCTTCAGACACTGTGATGGCGGAAAAGATTCAGTCCAGCATCGTGAATACGATACCACTCTGGAAGAATCAGATGGTCATCGCTCTGGGCGTGGAACATTCTGTACAGGCGGCGAAAGCGCAGCGGGAAGTTTCCGAGATGACAAACGAGCTTCTCCGGAAGAACGCGGATTCCTTAAAAACTGCAACCGTGGAGACTATGAAGGAATCGGAGCGCGGCATCGTGGATATTGAGACGCTGCAGCATACGAATGAGACATTGATTTCCACCTTGGATGAGGTGCTTCAGATCCAGCAGGATGGCCGTGAGAAACGAAAGGCTGCGGAGCAGGAGCTGTCTCAGATTGAGGATCAGCTGAAATCCAAGCTTCTTGAGGTTTCAAAGAACAGTCAGGAATATGCGGACCGCTGACCGGACGAAAGGAGAAAAACGTGAACTGTATCAAATGCGGAGCGGAGATTCCTCCGAACGCAAGGTTCTGTCCATACTGCGGCGCGGAGCAGACAGCGAAGACGAATCCGGATCCGGCGAACCCGTTTGAATATACGGATTCTTATAGACAGGAAGAGGAGCAGGATTCAGGGGAAGACGGTTATTACGGATATTCGGATATGAATACGCCGCCGGAAGGAGAAGCCTGGTATAGTGATCCTTCGTACCGGATGCCGGATTACATGATGCAGGGAGAAATTCCGCCCGGTGCCAAGAGCCGGGTCACCGCGGGAGTGCTGGCGATTTTACTGGGTGCGCTTGGGGTTCATAAATTCTATCTGGGTTACATCAAGCAGGGGGTTATTACTCTCCTTATTACGATTCTGACCTTCGGGATAGCAGGGACCGTGATGGAAATTATCGGAGTTATCGAAGGGATCCTGTATCTTACCAAGAGCGATGGGGAGTTCTACGATACGTATGAACTGCACAGAAAACCATGGTTCTAGTTTTTCTTCTGGCGGAGATGTCCGGTTTTCGGTCAGCAGAATCCGCAAAATGAATTGATGAAAAATAATTCATCCGGGAAGACGAAGTATGTATGAAAGGGATGGAGAATTTGGAGAAAGAGGAACGGGAAATTCGGGAAGAGAAGGCGGAAGGCGTTTTCCTTCGGACCTTCCGGAAAGCAGCGGAGATCATTGAATACATCCTGGTTGTTCTTACCGTTATTGCAGTTATCATTGCGATCATCGGAATCATTCCGAGAATTTTTCATTTCTGGGAAGAGAGAGAAAGCACGGCTTCTTTCGAACATATTCTGAGCGCGATTCTCGCCATTGTTGTCGGTACCGAATTCATCCGAATGATGCTGAAACCGACCTTTAAGAATGTGGCGGAGGTACTGACATTCCTGATTGCGCGTCATGTGATCGTACATGAAACGTCACCGATGGATAATTTGCTTTCCGTCATAGCAATTGCGATTCTGTTCCTGATGCAGTCCGCGCTCTGGAGAATGCAAACAAAGGGAGAATACATATCGATGGTCCGGGATCGTCTCAAGCGGAGGCAGATGCGGCAGATGAAGAAGGCAGACGTGTCCGCGATTTCGGAAGAACATACGGGGGAATCTGATGAAACGGAGGAATCAGAATGACAGAAGAAAGTTCGAAGGCACAGGAACGTGGGTTCGGTCAGAACAGTCTTTCTGATTCCCTTTCAACGGTTCTTAAGACATTGGAAGAGCGGGAAAAATACCAGCATGCCGTACGGATTCTGAACTATGATGAGGAGACGGTCTGCCCGGAGAAAGGTCTTGAAGAGCAGGGTGAAATTGAGGCTTTTCTTGATAATCAGGGATACCGTCTGACGAAAATACCGGAGTATCTTTCGGCTGCAGATTCGCTCATTCAGGGAAAAGAAAGACTTTCGAAGCTTGATCAGATTTTGGTCCATTACTTAGAAAGGGAGAAGGAAAAAACTCGAAATATCCCGCCGGAGAAGTCTCTGGAGTTTGATCAGATCCGGCGGGGCGCCTTTGTATCGTGGCTTCGTGCGAAGAAAAACAGTGATTTCTCTATTTTTGCGGGAGATCTTGAAAAAGTCCGTGATGCCGGAATCGAAGAGATCCGTCTCCGGGGTGCCGGTACAACTGATCTGTATGATCAGATGCTGGATGATTACGAAGAAGGAATTACGACAGAGGATCTGGATGCGGTTTTTTCGGATTTTCTGGATCGTATGACTCCGCTTCTGAAAAAAATAGTGAAGAGCCGGAAAGTGATCCGAACGGATTTTCTTTCCCGTCCGGTGACGGATGAGCAGCAGAGGCGGCTCACGAATGCGCTTCTTAAGGAAATGGGCTTTGATTTCACGCGCGGCGCATGGGCGATGAGCGAGCATCCGTTCACGGATAATCTCGGGAAAGACGACAGCCGGATTACGACGCATTTCATGCCGAATGCGTTTCTCTCTTCGATGTATTCGGTTCTCCATGAAGGAGGACACGCACTGTTTATGCAGAATCAGCCGGAAGAGGATTATTTGCGTG
>JAQXNW010000097.1 GCA_029098205.1 Eubacteriales bacterium
CGGCTGTCTGGACTTCCTGCCACCGCAACCGGGAGCGCCCGAAGCTCCGGATGATCAAGAAGCTCTACGGAAGCGAAGAAACTGTTCATATCGCAATGTAAAATCACCCGGTCCATGAAATAATCTCCTTTTGTTTGTCCGAATAATGCTAAACAGAGTATACCACAGCGGGGGGAAAGCGACAAAATGCGTAAAGATAACGGAAAGCGCTCCGGCAAACGGGAAGCCGGCCCGGAACGCGCGGATGCGGTCATTATCGGCGGCGGAGCGTCGGGGCTTGCAGCCGCGGTGACATTGGCGGAAACGCTCGCGCTTTCGAAGAAAAGCAGAGAAAGCCGCGGAAGATGTCCTCGGAATATTATCGTCCTTGAAAAGATGGACGAACCGGGGCGGAAAATTCTTGCGTCCGGAAATGGAAGGTGCAATCTTTCGAACCGGGCGTGCCCGGACTGGAAGAACACGGATCATTTTTTCCGTCATATCGGCGTTCTTACAAGAACCGATGAAGCGGGCCGGATGTATCCGTATTCGGAAGACGCGAAATCGGTCCGGGACGCGCTGGTGCGGAAGCTTCGGATTCTCGGCGTTGAAATCCGAACCTCCTCGCAGGTAGAGAGCATTTCCCAAATGGAAGATACGGAATACGGTTTTCGAATCCGATATTCATGGGATTTTTCCCGGGAAAAACATAAGAGAAAAGGAGATGCAGATTCTTCGAAGCCGTCCGGGGCTTCCCGGCGGATTCTGGACACAAAGCTTCTTCTTCTTTCGTCTGGAGGAAAAGCCGGTCCCGCGTTTGGAACTTCGGGAGACGGTGCGATTTTCGCGAGAAGTCTGGGTCATACGGTGACGAGGCTGGTGCCGGCGCTTACGGCGGTGGAAACAAAGGAAGATCTTCATGCCTGCGCCGGAGCGCGGGCGAAGGTCCGGCTCACCCTTTTGTATAAAGGAATGAAGAAGGGGAGCTGGGACGGAGAATGTCAGTTTACGTCTTATGGAATTTCCGGAATTTGTGTCTTTGATCTTTCCCGCGCGCTTGTCATCCCGGAAGGGAAAAAAAGCATGGAGAGAAAAGATATTAAGACCGGACTGGGTGAATACCGGGTGCAGATCGATTTTCTTCCGGAGACGGCTGGAATCTTGGACTCGGAAAAACTTCTCCGGAGTCTTTTCGGCGAAAAAGTGGATGAGGTAGATCTTTCTTCGATCGTAAGAAAGAACCTGGCCGAACATCTTCTCCGGGAGGAAGGCACGCAGGTTTCACCCGGGCGGGCCGCGGAAATCCTGAAAACGTTTTCCGTCACTCCGAAGAATCTTAAGGGATGGGAAAAAGCCCAGGTGACCCGGGGCGGCGTTCTGCTCAGCGAGGTGAATCCGGATACGGGCTCTTCGAAATTTGTGCCGGGCCTTTATTTTTCCGGTGAGATTTTGGATTATGACGGACCCTGCGGCGGATTTAATCTGAATCACGCCTGGCAGAGCGGAATTCGGGCTGGGCGTGCGATGGCAGATGTTCTTTTGAAAATGGATGACTAGAATATGGAACTTACAGAGCTAATACAGGAAAAAGATCCGGGACTTGGCAGAAAAATCGAGGCAGCGTGGAAGCTCAGCGTTCCGACAATGATTTCTCAGTTTTCTTCTTTGGCGATGCAGTATATCGATGCCGCTATGGTCGGATCGCTTGGCGCGGCTGCCTCGGCTTCCATCGGCATCGTTTCGGCGAGTATGTGGCTTGTGGAAGGCCTGGTGTTCGCGGCAGTCTTCGGTTTTTCCGTACAGATCGCCTATGAACTCGGCGCGACCAGAAAAGATGAAGCGAAACGAATCTTCCGGCAGGGAATCTTTGTAAATGCAGTCTGGGGGCTTCTGCTTCTTCTGGCCGGCGTTCTGATCAGCGCTCACCTTCCGGTATGGCTTGGCGCGGAGAAAGATGTTATTCCGGGCGCTGCATCGTATTTTCGAATTTACTGCTTTTCTCTTCCGTTTGTCTGCCTTCACAGGCTCTCTGCAGCCTCTCTTCAGGCGGCAGGAAAGATGCGCATTACGGCTGTTTTCGAGTCGCTGATGTGCCTGTTCGACGTTTTCTATAATATGCTTCTGATTTTTCCTTCCGGATACAAGAGTATTCTGGGACTGAAGCTATATATTCCGGGAGCGGGGTTTGGCGTTTCGGGCGCGGCTCTGGGAACGGCCTTGGCGGAAGTTACAGTCATGATCGTCTTGGTCGTTATTTCCCTCCGGTTTACAGAGGAGCTTCGGTATGACCGGTCGATCAAGGCTCCGCTGACAAAGGGAGTTCTCCGGAAAGCATTTCAGATCGGGGGTCCTTATGCATTGGAACGCACGGTCATCAGCGGCGCGCAGATTACAGTGACGAAGATCATCGCTCCGCTTGGAACGGTTTCAGTCGCGGCGAATTCGTTTGCGGTTACCGCAGAAGGAGTCTGCTATATGCCCGGGTACGGAATGGCAGCGGCCGCGTCTCCTCTGGTCGGACAAAGTCTGGGAGCCGGAAAGAAAAAATTGGCAAGAAGCTTCGCCTGGATTGCGGTGATTCTGGGCATGATTATTATGGGCGCCTTCGCATTTGTAATGTATTTCGCCTGCCCATATGTCTTCGCGTTCTTTACGCCGGTTCAGGAGGTCCGTAATCTGGGAATCCGCGCTCTTCGCACAGTGCTTCCGATCGAACCGCTCTTCGGGGCTTCCATCGTAACGACGGGCGCGCTCCGCGGCGCAGGAGATACGCTTGTTCCAAGCATTCTTTCACTGGTCAGCATATGGGGCGTTCGGATTACGCTTTGTCTGATTCTGGTGGGAAGGACAGGAATTCTTGGCGCATGGACTGCAATGGCGGCTGAGTTAACATTCCGAGGGGCGATTTTTCTTCTCCGCCTAAAATTCGGGCATTGGGAAAATAAAATGAACATATAAGAACAAAGGAAGGGCGCCGGCGCGGGAATGCCGGAGAGCCCTTCTTTTTCCTTTGTCTGTAACGGAAAACTTCCGCTGCCCGCAGCAGAAAATTTTCGAAAATGCGGATCTGCTATTCTTCGATTAAAACGTCTCCATCCATTTCTTCCGGAACCGGGATACCCAAAAGTGTCAGGAACGTCGGCGCGATGTCAGCGAGTTTTCCTCTTTCCTTCAGCTTCTTCGGATGATTCGAAATATGAATCAGCGGAACCGGGTTCAAGGAATGAGAGGTTACTGTATTTCCGTCCGCGTCCAGCATGACGTCGGCATTTCCGTGATCGGCGGTCAGAAGGATCTGGCCGTCTTTTTCCAGAATCGCCTTTGCGATCTGGGGAACGCATCGATCCAGCGTTTCGATTGCCTTGACTGCGGCGGACATAATGCCGGTATGGCCGACCATGTCTGCGTTCGCGAAGTTCAGGATAACAGCGTCGAACTTATCCTGCTGAATCTGCTCGATCACCTTCTCCGTGATAATGTCCGCGCTCATTTCCGGCTGAAGATCGTACGTCGCGACTTTCGGCGATGGAACCAGGATCCGGTCCTCTCCCGGGTTCGGCTCCTCTACGCCGCCGTTAAAGAAAAACGTGACATGCGCGTATTTTTCAGTCTCCGCGATTCGAAGCTGCCGGAGTCCCTGATTCGCTAAAACCTCTCCCAGTGTGTTTTTATAATGGATGGGCGGGTACGCGACTTCCACATTCGGCATGGAGTGGTCGTATTCGGTCATGCATACATAGCAGAGATCCTTGATTTCCTTCTTCCGTGCGAATCCGCTGAAGGAAGGATCGACAAAGGCTCTTGTGATCTGTCTGGCCCGGTCCGGGCGGAAATTGAACATGATCATCGAGTCTCCGTCCTCAACCCTGCCGCAGGGAGCGGCTTCGTCCGGAACTTCGGAAAGAACGGTTGGTACGACAAATTCATCGTTCTCGTCATTGCCGTATGCGGCTTCCATCGCCTGTTTCCAGTTTTCTGCTTTTCGCCCTTCTCCCAGCGTCATCGCGTCATATGCAAGCTCGATCCGGTTCCAGCGGCTGTCTCTGTCCATCGCGTAGTAACGTCCGGAAATGGTCGCAATGCGGCCGATGCCGGCGGATGAAAGCTTATCAGAAAGCATCGAAAGATATTTTTCCGCGCAGCGGGGAGGTACGTCCCTTCCGTCCAGGAAGCAGTGCACTGCCAACTTCTCCACATGGCGGCTCTTCGCAAGATCGATCAAAGCGAACAGGTGAGAGAGCTCGCTGTGCACACCGCCGTCGGAGAGAAGTCCGATCAGATGAAGTGTCGAATGATTGGAAAGGACATGATCCATGGCCTTGTTCAGTGCTTCGTTTTTGAAAAATGTTTTTTCTTCAATCGCTTTTGTGATGAGAGTCAGGCTCTGATATACAATTCTTCCACAGCCGATGTTGAGATGACCCACCTCAGAATTTCCCATCTGCCCGTCCGGAAGACCGACGGGGCGTCCGGACGCTTCCAGAGTGCTATTGGGATATGTATTGAAAATACGGTCGAGATTCGGCGTATCTGCCTGCCGGATCGCATTTCCATAGGTGTTCGGGTTAAGACCGAATCCGTCCATAATCAGAATCATGGAAGGCTTTTTCGTAGACATGCGTTTTCCTTCTTTCTATCTGCCGCTCTGCCCGCTGCCTGGGAAGGCAGGCGGCTTAATTCCGCATCGCATTAGATTCCACAGAAAATAATACCATAGAAAACGCTGCAGCATGAAAGTTTTTCCGTCTCCCGTTTCCTTCATCCGCCGAAAAAACGCCGGCTATGGTATAATATCGGGGAAACAGGCTATACAGAGAATGAAGGAGCAGAGTACAGCGATGGCATGGACAAAGCAGCAGGAACAGGCGATCAATGAGCGCGGAAAGAGCATTCTCGTGTCTGCCGCGGCAGGATCCGGGAAAACCGCCGTCATGGTCGAACGGATTATCCGGATGATTCTGGACGGAAGCGCATCGCTGGACGAGATGCTGATCGTGACATTTACGAATGCCGCGGCGCAGGAGATGAAGGAGAAAATCCGAAAAGCGCTTCGGAAGCAGTCAAAAGAGGATCCGAAGATGCGAAGGCAGCTGGAGCTTCTCCCACAGGCCGGGATCAGCACCTTTCACAGCTTTGCGCTCTCTGTCATCCGGCAGAATTTTTACCTTATCGGAATGGAGCCAGCATTTCAGATTGCGGATGAAAGCCGGATCGCCCTTATGATCGAGGATGCGTTCGATGAGCTTTTCGATTCGGAATACGAGAAAGGGGACAGGGACTTCCTTCGCTTTCTCGACTGGTACAGCACTGAGAAAACCGATGAGGGCGCGCGGGATGTGCTGAAAGAGATCTATCGGAAAATCGAAGCGCTTCCGGATCCGTTCGGGACTCTGGAAAAAGCGGTTAACGATCTTTCCGAAGCGGACTCTTTTTCGGATCTGTCCTCATCGGATCAGATTTTCGAAGAGATCGGGAAAGAGACCGCCGAAATACAAGATGACCTCCAGGCATTGCACTCGCTTCTTTCCGGAGCGGGATGTCCGGAGCTTGCTTCGCTTTATACGCTTCTTCTTTCGCAGACGGCAAAAATGGCCGAAAACGCTTCCCGCAAGGATATTTCCGGCGTCCAGAAGTATCTGGAGGCAGCGAAGTTTCCGAGGATGGCCGCGAAGAAAGCGGAGAAGGAAGCGTACGCGGGAGTGAAGGAACGTGCGGTAATCCTTCGGGATGACGCGAAAGAGCAGATGAAAGCGCTGGAAAATGAGTATTTTTTTAAGCCTGAGGAAGAGCTTTTCT
>JAQXNW010000098.1 GCA_029098205.1 Eubacteriales bacterium
AAATGAAGAAACGCGGCTTGCTTTGCCGGAGAGTTCGCTCCGGCAATGCAAGCCGCGTTTTGTACTTGATAACAAGATAAAAGGAGCCCTCTCTGCTGAATTCTGCCTAGCAGCAAAGAGGGCTCCTGCCATTCCGTGTGTTCCGGCGGATTTGAAAGTATCAGAAGGATAGCTCGCGGCTACTGGCCCGGACGGACATTATAAGCCCGAACGCCATCATATTCGATAAAATGGAAGATCCGCCGTAGCTCACGAAGGGGAGCGTGATTCCGGTAACAGGCATCAGTCCGATCGTCATTGCGATATTTTCGAATACCTGGAAGAAGAACATGCCGGTGAAACCGGATACAATCAAAGCGCCGTACAGATCCTTCGATTCAATGGCGATTTTCATAAAGCGAAGGAGAAGGATCGAAAACAGGGCGATTACGATGATGCCTCCGATCATACCAAGCTCTTCCGCGATGACGGAAAAAATGAAGTCGGACTGCTGTACAGGAATGAAGGAAAGTTCCTTCTGCATGCCATGAAACAGACCTTTGCCTAAGAGCCCTCCGGAGCCGATGGCGATTTTTGATTCGTAAACCTGATAATTCCCAGTGAGGGAAAGGTTATTCGGATGCAGGAAAGCGGAAATTCTTTCCTTCTGATAGCTCGCCATGAACAGATAGGCGAGAGGTACCAATGCGCAGACGATGGCAAGGAATTTTGCGAAAACCTTCAGGGAGAGACCGGCGAAGAAAACCATCGCCAGCCAGATTGTCATAAAAGCAAGCGCGCTTCCCAGGTCTTCTTTCAGTACGATGGCGATGATCGGCGCCGCGAGAAGGCCTGCTTTCACGAGGCCGGAAAACTGGAACAGATCATCATGATGCTTTTCCAGATAATCCGCGAGAATCAGCGTGTACAGAATTTTGACAATTTCTGACGGCTGTACTGTTGTGAACCTGAGATTGATCCAGGAGCGGGCGCCGTACTGAGAAAGTCCTAAGCCTGGTATATATACTGTCAGAAGAAGTACGATGGATAATATATAGAGCAGTCGGATAGAGCCGTCAAAAACTCGGTAATCCATCGATACAAGAAAAAGCACGAGGACGGTGCCGATCAGAAATGAACCTAACTGCACAAACGTGTATCTGGTCCAGAATCCGTCTTCGGAAATCGTTGTACTTCCTACCATTAAAATGCTGAGAACTGCCAGAATCAGAACGATTATGGCGGATGGTCTGTCTGTTTTAGATATCCTGCTTGGCCGCAGTAATCCCATATTTTGTGTGTCCTTTCGTTTTTCTTGACATGTCAACTATGTGAACATTATAATATTAAAGATGTAATTTCATCAAGATACAATTCTTCACAGACTTGAATCTCTGTGGAGTTGCATTATTGTGATTCGGCAATTTACGGCCTGGCCGGATCCTTTTCGTTTAAGGCTTTATTTTTATATATTGAACAAAGGAGGTGCTTATATGTCTCCGATGTCTAAAACTATCATCTTTACGGTCATTGGTTTGATCGTTGGTCTGCTTATTGGATATATATATAGAAAAAATATCGCGGAGCGCACGGTAGGAAGTGCGGAGCAGCAGGCTAGGAATCTCGTCACAGATGCCGAGACCAGAGCCGAAACCATCAGGAAAGAGATTGAATTAGAGGCGAAAGAAGAAGCACATCAGATCAGAGAGGACGCGGAACGCGAAATCCGTGAGAGACGGAGCGAGATGTCCAGGCAGGAGCACCGCGTGCAGCAGAAGGAAGAGTCAGCCGATCGGAAGCTGGAACAGATCGAGAACCGGGAGCATAAGATTTCCCAGACGGAGAAGGAAACCGAACGGAAGCGCCAGAAAGCGCAGGACCTTCTGGATCAGCAGATTCAGGAGCTGGAGAAAATTTCCGGATATACCGCGGAAGAGGCGAAGCAGATTCTTCTGGAAGAAGTCGAGAAGAACTGCCGTCATGAAGCGTCTCAGATGATTCAGGACATTAAGACGAAAGCGAAGGAAGAAGCGGATTCGAAAGCGCGTGAGATTATCGTAGGCGCGATTCAGCGCTGCGCAGCGGATCAGGTTGCAGAGAGTACTTTGTCCGTTGTGAATCTGCCGAATGATGATATGAAGGGGAGGATTATCGGACGCGAAGGCCGTAATATTCGTTCGATCGAGACCCTGACCGGTGTGGATCTTATCATCGATGACACGCCGGAGGCGGTCATTATTTCCGGATTTGATCCGATCCGAAGAGAGGTTGCCCGGATCGCTCTGGAGAAACTCATTCAGGATGGCCGGATTCATCCTGCAAAAATTGAGGAAATGATCGAGAAGGCTCGGAAAGAAGTCAACAAGACGATCCGGGAAGAAGGAGACCGGGCCACCTTCGAAGTAGGTATCCACAATCTGCATCCGGAGCTTGTAAAGCTGCTGGGACGTCTTCATTTCCGGACTTCTTACGGCCAGAACGTTCTGCAGCATTCCATCGAGGTATCTCTGCTTGCCGGTTTGATGGCAGGAGAGCTTGGACTGGATGTGAAGCTGGCTAAACGGGCAGGTCTTCTTCATGATATCGGAAAAGCGCTCGATCATGAGTACGAAGGAACGCATGTAGAAATTGGCGTTCAGATTCTGAAGAAGTATAAGGAATCCGAAGCGGTAATAAACGCTGTTGCGGCGCATCATGGCGACTATGAGCCGAAGACATCGGAAGCCGTATTGATTATGGCTGCGGATGCTTTGTCTGCGGCGCGGCCGGGAGCAAGAAGAGAATCGCTGAATGTTTATGTCAAGCGGCTTGAGAAGCTGGAGGAGATCGCCAATACGACTCCAGGCGTACAGACGTCTTACGCGATTCAGGCCGGACGTGAAATTCGGATTATCGTAAATCCGGAGAACGTGAAAGATGATGACATGGCGCTTCTGGCTCATGAGGTTTCTCAGAAAATCGAATCAGAGCTTGAGTATCCGGGTCAGATTAAGGTTAACGTCGTACGGGAAACCCGTGCGGTCGATTATGCGAAGTAGATTGAACGAACTCTCTGCATGCCTTCTGTAACAGGGCGGCAGAGAGTTTTTTGCAGTTTAGAAGGAGAGAGCAGGCATGAGATGCGTGTATCTGGATAACAGTTCTACGACAAAACAGGCGGAGGAAGTGACGGAAAAAATCCGGAGGACCGCGGAGGAACAGTTTGGAAACCCGTCTTCGCTTCATCAGCTTGGAGTCGAGGCTGAGAATAAAGTTTCAGAAGCTCGAAAGCGTTTTGCGGATGCGGTCGGAGCCCGTCCGGACGAAATATTTTTTAACTCCGGCGGCACGGAGGGTGACAATACAGTATTGTTCGGTCTTGCTTCGGCATATCGGAGGGAGAAGAAAAACATCGTAACCACGAAGGTAGAGCATCCAGCCGTTCTGGAAGCGTGCAGAATGCTTCGCGATTTCGGATTTGAAATCCGAGAGGTCCCGGTGGATCGTTCCTGCCGGGTTTCGCTTTCAGATTTCGAAGACCGCATAGACGATCAGACGATTCTTGTGTCGATGATGGCGGTCAATAATGAGATCGGGACGATTCTTCCGGTTCGGGAAGCCGCGCAGCTTGCCCACCGAAGACATACCCTGTTTCACACCGATGCGGTGCAGGCATTCGGAAAGATGGATCTTCGCGGAACCGGCGCGGATCTTCTGACGGTGAGCTCTCATAAAGTACACGGTCCGAAGGGCGTCGGCGCGATGATGGTGAAAAAAGGAACGAAAATCCGTCCTTTGATCGTGGGCGGCGGGCAGGAGAGGCATTTCCGTTCCGGAACGGAGAATGTTCCCGGAATTTCCGGTTTTGGAGAAGCTGTTCGTCTGCTAAATGAAAATTCGAACGGGGCCGAAGCGGATATGAAAGCGGTTCGACAGCATCTTCTGGATGAAATCCGAAGAAATGTTCCGGATATCGTAGTGAACAGCCCGGATGTGTCGGAGGAGGATCTCCCCGGAAGCGGCATCTGCTCGGTTCTCAATATCAGTTTCCTCGGGACGCGCGGAGAGGTGCTTCTTCATACTCTGGAGCAGGATGGAATTTACGTATCCACAGGTTCTGCCTGCTCTTCCAATAAAAAGGGGAAGAGCCATGTCCTTACGGCAATGGGATTAAGCGATGAGGAAATCGATGGAACCCTAAGGTTCAGTTTCTCCAGATATAATACGATTGAAGAAATGGATTACGCCGCGGAAAAAATTGAGCTGGCTGTGAAAAAATTTAGAAAACTCAGGAGTTTTATGCGATGAACGAACAGAATATTTTTATTGTACGGACGGGAGAAGTAGCGCTGAAAGGCATGAACAAGCCTTATTTCGAAAAAATGCTGCAGAACCGGATTTCACAGAATCTTCGCGAGTTTAAGAAGCAGGCGGAAGAGAACGGCTGGAGTCCGGTCAGCGTTCGCCGGAACGAAGGGCTTATCTTTGTCCGTGCTCCGAAAGAAATTCCAGAAGAAAAGGTGCTTCGGCAGGTTTCCCGTGTGTTCGGCGTTTCTTCCGTAAGTCCATCTGTGGAATCGAAGAGCGATCTGGATGCGATCGGCGAATGCGCGGTATCGTTTATGATGAAACAGATTGAAGAGCGGGGTATAAAAACCTTTAAGGTGGAAGCGAAGCGCGCGGATAAAAGCTTTCCAGTCAAGTCGCCGGACATCGCCCGTATCATCGGAGGAAAAGTATTAAAGGGCTGCAAGGTTTTGAAAGTGGATGTCCATAATCCGGATGTGAAGCTATTCGTGGATCTCCGCCGTGACGAAACGTTCCTGTACGACCGGAAGGTTTCTGGTATGGGCGGTCTTCCTCTGGGAACGAACGGGAGGGGACTGTCTCTGTTCTCCGGAGGTATCGACAGCCCGGTCGCAACGTGGATGATGGCGAAGCGCGGCATGGTTGTCGAGGTGATGCATTTTCACAGCTATCCTTATACGAGCCAGCGTGCGCAGGAGAAGGTCGAACGACTGGTCCGCATTATCGCATCCTACAGCGGCACTGTAAAAATGCATATAGTAAATCTTCTTCCGGTACAGGAACAGATTGTCATGCACTGCCCGGAGGACGAGACGACGATTCTTGTCCGCCGGTTTATGATGCGGATCGCGGAGCAGATCGCGAAGAAGAACGGATGTCAGATGCTGATTACCGGGGAGGATCTGGGACAGGTAGCGTCTCAGACAGCGGATTCTCTTGTCGTGACGGATCAGTCGGTGTCCCTTCCGGTCATGCGGCCTTTGATCGGAATGGATAAGATGGAAATCATCGACCGTGCGAAAGAAATCGGAACGTATGAAACATCGATTGAACCTTACGAAGACTGCTGCACGGTCTTTCTTCCGAAGCATCCGGTGACGCGGCCGAAGCTTTCGAAGATATTGGAGTCGGAGTCAAAGCTGGATGTGGATAAACTGATTCAGGATGCGGTTCTGTCGGAAGAAGTGAAAGAAATCCGGTATTAATCTTCTGGAACATAGATATGGGAATATCAAAAGCGGACATGGCATCAGGAACCATGTCCGCTTTTTGCCTGTGTCAGGATTTTTCTGAATCCGTTTGTTTTCCGGATTCTTCATCGCCGCTGGCTTTCCGGGCGTCGATTTTCATTTTCAGAATTTCTTCTTTTACTTTTTTAAACGGAAGACCGATCACGTTTTCCCGGCTGCCGTCGATATGGTCGATGAATTTCCCGAAGCCTTCCTGGATCGCGTAAGCGCCGGCTTTATCGTAGGGCTTCTCTGTATCGATGTAATGCTCCAGCTCTTCTTCGGAATAA
>JAQXNW010000099.1 GCA_029098205.1 Eubacteriales bacterium
CGACGAAATCAGCTCCGGCTGCCTTCGCTTCTTCCGCTTTCGCGCCCTTCGCAAATACGAGAACCCGTACTTCCTTACCGGTTCCATTCGGCAGGACAACGGTTCCTCTGACCTGCTGATCCGCATGTCTTCCATCAACACCCAGACGGATGTGCGCTTCGATGGTCTCATCGAATTTCGCCTTGCTGGAATCAACGACGATCTTCATCGCCTCTGCGGTATCATAGAGCTGTGATTTGTCGAACTTCTCGACGGAATCCTTATAATTCTTGCCTCTCTTGGCCATATGTACCTCCCTGTGGTGCAGACGGATATCTCATCGGATATCCTCCCACGGATTAATCCTCGACAGTAATGCCCATGCTTCTCGCGGTTCCCGCGATCATGCTGACTGCAGCTTCAAGGCTGGCTGCATTCAGATCCGGCATCTTGATTTTCGCGATTTCTTCAACCTGCGCCCGTGTCAGCGAAGCGACTTTCGTCTTGTTCGGCTCACCGGATGCCTTGTCGATGCCTGCCGCCTTCTTAAGCAGAACGGCTGCCGGCGGAGTTTTCGTGATGAAAGTGAACGATCTGTCCGTGTATACAGTGATGACAACTGGAATGATCATTCCCGGCTGATCCTGGGTCTTCGCATTGAACTGCTTGCAGAAGTCCATGATATTCACGCCGTGCTGTCCAAGTGCCGGACCTACCGGCGGCGCCGGATTCGCTTTCCCTGCCGGAATCTGAAGTTTGATGTATCCTTCGATTTTCTTAGCCATAATTTCCTCCTTTCCTGTTTATTTTACTGGATTTTATCCACCTGGCCGAATTCAATTTCGACCGGAGTATCTCTGCCGAACATCGACACCTTCACATAGAGCGTCTGTTTAGCGGGTCTCACTTCCAGAACTTCAGCACTGAAGCCTGCAAAAGCACCGCCGATAATCTGCACTGTGTCTCCGACGTTGACGTCCAGATCGATATCAACTTTCTCAATGCCCATCCGTGCGACATCCTGCGCGGAAAGCGGAAGCGGCTCCGAACCATGTCCGACGAAGCCGGTCACGCCCTGCGTATTTCGCACGAGGTACCATGTTTCATTCGTGACGATCATCTTGATCATGACATATCCCGGATAGAGCTTCCGGGTCTTGATCTTTCTCTGGCCGTCCTTCATCTCGACAACGTCTTCCGTTGGAATGACAACCGACTGGATCAGATCCTGCATGCCGCGGTTTTCAACGATCTTCTCGATATTCATTTTCACTTTATTTTCATAGCCGGAGTAAGTATGAATCACATACCACCGGGCACTGCCGTCTCCGCGCAGCCCCTCGCCCTCCAGCGGCGAAAATACATTATTTGTTGTTTTATGCTCTGTATCAGCCATGTTTTCCCTCTTACGACAAAGCGATTCCGAGCATATGTTTCAAAACAGCCAGGACGCCTGTATCGATCAGCCAGAACCCAAGCGCTAAAACGGCACACGTCACAACAACAACGACCGTGTATGTACCAAGCTCTTTCCTGGTAGGCCAAACGACCTTGCTCATTTCCCGTTTCACGCCCTGCCAGTAAGCCTTCGCGCCTCTCTTCTCCTTCTTCTTGGAGCTAGAAGTCGCAGCGTTCGCTCTGCGGGCCTTCTCCAGCGCCGAAACTTCTTTCTTCTTTCCGTTCGCTGAAGAATTGTTCTTACGGTTTGCCATAGCGCGCCTCTCCTACTTCGTCTCTCTGTGGACGGTCTCTTTCCGGCAGTGAGGGCAATACTTCTTCAGTTCAATTCTGTCCGGATTATTCTTCTTATTCTTAAATGTGTTGTAATTTCTGTTCTTGCACTCTGTGCATGCCAAAATGACCTTAACTCTCATGTCTCGCGTCCTCTCGCTTTCTTTCCATACGATATATTTTTTTGCAATCAAATTCAGAGCCGGAACCCGGCTCTGATTTATTTCGCATAGAATTTCTTATTAAATATACACTGAAGGTACGGCGATTGTCAACTGTTTCTTTAAAATCGCACCGATGCCCGAATTTAAATTCCGCGGACATATTTCCGGATGTAGTACAGCGTTCCGATCCGGTCCTTCGTATGCTCCGGAAGCTGGCTGAAATCGTATCCCGGATAATTATTCGCCTCAATCACTGCGGGACCGTCCTCTGTAATCGCGATGTCCCATCCGAGATAACGCATTCTCGGTTCAACCATGGCCGCTTCCTCCGCCAGCTTCACAACCTCCGGAATATACGGGAGCTGATAGCCGATCAGCTTCACGCCGGTATAAGGATGCGTATCATAATTAACAAGCTTCGACGTATGCGCGGTGCCGCAGATCTTTCCGGTCTTGAGATCCACCGGACAGGAAAGTCCGTCGTTCTCCATGTTGTCAACAAACTTCCCGAGATTTCCCATCTTGAACGTCGCGTATAGCACATGCGCCTTCGCGTCGTCTCCGACGATCGTATTCACCCGGAGGCTGTTGATCGATGCCGGATAGACTTTGGAAACATCCGGATGCTGTTTCAGCTCCTGCTCGATCAGACCGAACCGCTTTTCCGGGCGGTGAAGGTACTCGTAAAGCGCCGGAATATCTTCAAAATCCGACTTCTTAAGACGCTCGATGCCTTTTCCGCTCTCTCCGTCATTCGGCTTCGCGAAAATAATCTCCTTATCTTTCATGAAATCCTCGAGCTTTTCCTCCGTCATATCCGGAAGCGTCAGGAACTCTCTCTTCAAGAATTTCGCGAACCGCTTGTTGAACGCGCTCTTGTTTCCGAACAAAGCATTCAGCGATGGATCGTTCAGCTGCTCGATCATTTTCTTGTTTTTCATTCTGGTGAGATACGTATCCCGGTTCTTCTTCGGAATCGTTTCCCAGCCGAAAATCAAATAGTCGTGCCATCCGGCGCCGTAGCGAACCGCGCACTGCAACATGTCCATGCGGATCCACGCTTTGTTTTTTCCGCTTCTTTCGGCGACTTTGTCTACGACTTCATTAAATGTGCTGAATTTGCTCTGATTCAGCACTCTGAGCGCATATTTTAGATTCGCCATGGCTGCCCTCCGTTTACGCGAACGCGTGGTAAATCGCGCGAATCGCTTTCTCAAAATCTTCCGTCGCAACACCGACGATGATGTTGATTTCGCTCGATCCCTGATCGATCATGCGAATATTGATATCGTTTTCCGCAAGGGCGCTGAACAGCCTCGCCGATACGCCCGGCTTATAGCTCATGCCCCGTCCTACGGTCGCGATCAAAGAAATATTGTTGTAAACATCAATGTTATCCGGTTCCAGCTGGCGCTGAATCGCGGCGACAACGTCGTCGATCCGACCGTCCAATACTTTGTCCGAGATGACAAGGGAAACCGTGTCGATTCCGGTCGGGATGTGTTCGATCGAAATGTTCATATCCTCAAGCAGCGTCAGAAGCCGGCGGATAAAACCGATCTCGCTGTTCAGCATGTTCTTATAGATCGCGATAACCGTGAAATCCTTGTTCCCGGCAATGCCGCTGATGATTTTGCCGTCTTCCACTTCCGGATACGCCGTGATGACAGTGCCCGGATCCTCTGGATGATTTGTGTTCCGGATATTGATCGGAATGTTGGCCTTTCTGGCCGGGAAAACCGCAGACTCATGCAGCACATTCGCGCCCATGTACGAAAGCTCTCGAAGCTCCATATACGAAATACGGTGAATCGGCCTTGGATTTTCAACGATGCGGGGATCCGCCATCAGAAGACCCGATACGTCGGTCCAGTTTTCATACACATCCGCCTTTACCGCGCGGGCAACCAGAGCGCCTGTGATATCCGATCCGCCGCGGGAGAATGTATGGATTTTTCCATCGGAAGCGTTTGTTCCGTAAAATCCGGGGAGAACCGCGCGTTCATGCTTCGAAAGCTCCGCCGCGAGCGCCTGGTTTGTCTCCTCCTCCATCAGACGGCCTTTCTGATCGAACAGAATCAGGCCCGTCGTGTCGACAAAGTCATACCCGAGATACGCCGCGGTCAGGATCGCGGAAAGGTACTCTCCGCGGCTCACCAGATAATCCGTCGAGCAGCCCTTCTGCATGTTTTCGCGAATCTCATCGTACCGGCTCCGAAGATCAATCGAAAGCTCCAGATTCATCTCCACCGCGCTGTACCGGTCGGTGATGACCTGAAACAGCTGATCCGCCGGAATGTTATGATCCAGCTGCGCCTTGCACATATACAGAAGGTCGGTCACCTTATTATCGCCACCGAACCGTTTTCCCGGCGCGGATACTATAACGTAGCGGTTATCCGGATCCGCTTCCACGATGTTCTTGAGTTTCGCGAGCTGCAGCGCGTCAGCGACAGACGAACCTCCGAATTTCAATACCTTTAATCCCATCTCATTCTTCCTTTTACTCGAAACGCCGGGCGGTCCGCCCGGCATTTCTATCTGCTTCATCTATCCTTCGGGAGGCGGGACCTGCTCCAAAGCGAGTCCCGCTCTATGCAGAGCCGCAGGATTCTTACTTAAGCTCCGCCTTCAGCTCCTCGACCTTATCTGTGTGCTCCCACGGAAGATCGATGTCCGTTCTTCCGAAGTGGCCGTATGCCGCGGTCTGGCGGTAAATCGGCCTCCGAAGATCAAGATCCCGGATAATTGCGCCCGGGCGAAGATCAAAGTGCCGTTTTACAACCTCTACGAGTTCATCATCGGAAAGCTTTCCGGTTCCGAAGGAATCCACCGCGATGGAAACCGGATGCGCAACGCCG
>JAQXNW010000100.1 GCA_029098205.1 Eubacteriales bacterium
GCAATGATCTGCGATGTCGCATAAGTATCGGAACCGCCGAATTCTCTTCCGGAGATGAGAACCGCTTCATCCGCACCCATAGCCTCGATCTCTCTCAGCATGCTTTCTGCCGGCGGCGGACCCATCGTAACAACGATGACCTTGCAGCCTGTCTCGTCTTTCAGCTTCAGTGCGGCTTCTACCGCATTCAAGTCATCCGGATTGATAATTGTCTCCATGGACGCACGGTCCAGAGTTCCGTCAGGTTTTACTGCTACTGTACCCGAAGTATCAGGAACCTGCTTGACGCAAACATAAATTTTCATATTTATTCTTACCGTCCTTATATTGTTCTAATTATGACAAGTATTTGCTCGATGCAAAGTAATTACTCTTTGATTCCGGTAAACATCCGCCGCGAGCGGTGTGCTTCCATCTTTCAAAAGCCGGATTACTTAACGCCCATCGCGCGGGAGATAACCATTCTCTGAACTTCTGCAGTTCCTTCATAGATCTCCGTGATCTTGGCGTCTCTCATCATACGCTCAATCGGGAAGTCACGGATATATCCATATCCTCCGAACAACTGCAGGCAGCGGCGTGTTACATCGGAAGCGGTATCTCCGGAATAGAGCTTAGCCATCGCAGAGTACATGCCAAGATTCGGATCATTGTTATCCTTCGCCTGCGCAGCACGGAATACAAGCAGATGCGCCGCATCGCACTTCGTCTTCATGTCTGCAAGCTGGAACTGCGTATTCTGGAACTGAGACAGTCTCTTTCCGAACTGAACTCTTTCGCTTACATACTTAACGGTTTCATCAATCGCACCTTCCGCAAGACCCATCGCCTGCGCAGCAACGCCGACACGAGCTCCGTCCAGCGTATTCATCGCGATCTTGAATCCCTTGCCTTCCTGTCCGAGCAGGTTTTCCTTCGGAACGATGCAGTCTTCGAAGATCAGATCACTGGTAGCGGATCCGCGGATACCCATCTTCTTCTCGTGAGGGCCTACAGAAAATCCCGGGAAGTCTCTCTCAACGATGAACGCCGAAATTCCGTGTGTTCCCTTCGCGTTCTTGTCTGTAACCGCCGTTACAACGAAGATGCCAGCTTCAGAAGCGTTCGTGATGAAGCACTTCGTACCATTCAGTACGTAATGATCTCCTTCCAGAACCGCTTCAGTCTGTGTCGCGGAAGCATCCGATCCCGCTTCCGGCTCTGTCAGTCCGAAAGCTCCGAGGACCTTACCGGAAGCCAGCTGCGGAACATATTTTCTCTTCTGTTCTTCAGTTCCGAAGTGGAAAATCGGGTATGTGCAAAGAGAAGTGTGCGCTGCCACGATTGTAGAAGTCGTAAGATCCTTCTTCGCAAGCTCTTCAATCGCTGCCGCATACGCAACGGTATTTCCGCCCGCTCCACCATACTCTTTCGGGAAAGGAATTCCCATCATTCCGAGTTTCGCCAGTTTCGGAATCGTCTCCGAAGGGAATCTTTCCTCTTCGTCGCACTCCGCAGCAATCGGCTCAACCTCGTTCTCCGCAAAATCAGCATACATCTTGCGGAGCATCTGAAGCTCTTTTGTCTGCTCGTAATCCATAGCTAAATCTCCTTATATAACCAATTAATTACTTACTGTAGTCATAGAATCCCTTGCCAGTCTTGACACCCAGCAGGCCGCCGCGAACCATCTTGCGGAGCAGCAGGGACGGACGGTACTTGGAATCGCCGGTCTCCTTATAGATCGTCTCCATAACTGCAAGTACGATATCAATTCCGACAAAGTCAGCCAGCTGCAGCGGTCCCATCGGATGATTCGCACCAAGCTTCATTCCCTTATCGATGTCTTCCTTGGAAGCAACACCCTGATAGAGAACTTCTACCGCTTCGTTGATCATCGGAACCAGGATTCTGTTTACAACAAAACCAGGCGCCTCGGATACTTCAATCGGTTCCTTGCCGATGGATTTCGACAGGTTGAAGATGAAATCAAAGGTTTCCTGCGTCGTATTCGCTCCGCGGATTACCTCGATCAGCTTCATAACCGGAACTGGATTGAAGAAATGCATTCCGATAACCGGGTGGTTCAGACCAAGTCCCATCTCTGTAACGGACAGGGACGATGTATTGGA
>JAQXNW010000101.1 GCA_029098205.1 Eubacteriales bacterium
TTCCGCGGAACACTTCCGCCGTGGAAACGCTGATCTCCGGTTTCGCGAACACCAGCGGCATCCTGCGTGAATGAACCGGCGAAAGAATGGTGCCGATTCCAGTCGCCCGCGCGGCCGAAGCCGCTGCCGGATACGTTCGAATGTTTTCGGGAAGATTCAAATTCCCTGCCGCCTGCCCCATAACGCAGAACGGAACATCCGCCCCCAGCTTCGCCCCTTCTTTCATTAAATCGGGGAAAGAAAGATTCAGCTTCCAAAGAGCATTCAGCGCATGAAGAACCGCCGCGCCGTTCCCGCTTCCTCCTGCGAGGCCGGCAGCGACCGGGATTCTTTTCACGATTTCAATCCGGACCGTTCCTTCCGGCACGTCTGTTCCCGCCCGCTTTGAAAGAAGCTCCGCCGCTCTCCAGGCTAAGTTCCGGCTGTCCTTCGGAACATCGCTGCTGCTGGATGACAAAACGATCCGGCGAAGATTCTCACCTGGGACTTTCCCTTCTTCAAAGGAAACCCGCACATCATCATGAAACAAAAGCTGCTGCATGATCATGTCCACCGGATGATACCCGTCCGGCCGAACCGGACCGACATCCAGCGAAAGATTGATCTTCGCGTAGGAGAATACTGTGATCGACGTTTCTTCTCCCACGGATCGTTTTTCTGAAGCAGGCGGATCGCTGCAGGATCCTGAGGATCCTGCAGTCTCCGCCCGCCGGATATTCTTCTGTTCATTTTTTTCCGAACGCCGCATCCTTGCCGGCGTATCCGCTGCTTCAGCGTTTTTTCTTAGGCTGCGGATTCTTTCCATAATTCGTCGCCTTCCGTCGCGCTTTCTCTTCGGCTTTCCGGCGTGCTTCCGCCTCTGCTTTCGCTTTCCTTCCGGTCTTGTACGTGCTTCCTGCTTTCGAAATCGGAGCTCTCTGCTTTACGCAGTATGCATTGCCGTCACGCTTCGCGTCGCCGCGCTCTTCCTTCGGAACATTCGCATGTTTCTTTTTCTTCTTCTCTTCCTTCGCAAGTTCCTTCTCGTGTTCTTTCAGAACCTCTTCCACCGACTTTCCGGTTTTCTTTGCTTCTCTGTACGGATTGAAAGAGGCGCGCGCCTCCGCTACTTCCTCTGCTTCCTCTCCGTTAAGCTCTCTTCCGATCGCGGATTTCGCGGAGAAAGCAAACATCGCAACCATCATCAGAACCATCATGACCATGTAAATCGCGGTGTTCCGCCCCTGGTTCATCGTTCTGAAAGAAATCCGCTGTGTGGTTCCAAGCGTGTCTCCGTTATCATCGCGGAAGCTCTTGTCTACAATACATGTATACTCTGTATTATCTTTGATTGTTTTTGTACCGATTTTATTAGTATCAACAATGATCAGCACATATTTCGGATCTGTCTTGCTGTTGCAGTAAACCCGTGTCGGAATTTCCTTTCCCGACTCGTTCACAATCCGGATTTTCTTGGCATTCGCCTTCACGCTCTTGGCGCTTCCGACATTCTGATTAAAGAAAATCTTCACGCACATGTTGTCTTTCGTCGTATTCTTCGCTCCATCCGTCGGAGTCGTGCGCACAATCCGGAAATCATTCGAACCCGCTGCGAAGCTGAATACCGGCAGAGCCATTATCATCACCAGCACAAGGCATACAATTGTCGCGATTTTCTTCTTCATTCCCTGTCCTCTGTTACTTTCTGTGTCAAAATTCTGCTGTCCGTACTTGAAATGTCCATGGATTTCGGGTCAGCCGCAGAAGCTCCTCTGCCTTCCCCCGAAAGGCCGATCCCGGCATGGTCCTTCAGCGGTGCGCTTCTCCGAAGACGTTTCCGTTCTTTCATGCGAATCCGAAGGTCCGAAAAAAAATTCCGAAGAAGCTCCGCGCATTCTTCCTCAAGAATTCCGGATTCCACGGTCATTTCGTGATTCAGGCGCGGTTCCTGTACAATATTAAAGACCGATCCGCAGGCGCCGCCTTTCGGATCCATCGTTCCGATATAAAGATGCTCGATTCTGGCCCATACAAGAGCGCCCGCGCACATCGCGCAGGGTTCGCACGTCACATACATAGAGCAGCCTGCAAGCCGCCAGCCCCCCAGTACGCCGGCCGCTTTCCTGACTGCGTTCATCTCCGCATGAAGCGTCGGATCCTTCCCTCTCTCCGTCCGGTTATGTCCGCGCGCTATAATCTTATCATCACGGACAATCACTGCGCCAATCGGAACCTCACCGTCTTCCGCAGCCTTCTTCGCCTCCTGAATGGCCTCCCGCATAAAAATATCTCTGTTCATACATCTTGTAAGTGTACAACAAAACCCTTACTGTTTCAAGAATTATTGCCAGTTATCCTCATTGAAATCTGCCCGTCCGGCATGTATACTGTAACAAAAGATACCTTAAGGAGATTTGCGCAGGGAACCGGACAGAACCTGCGGGAAGGCGGTTAATAATAATGAAAGGTTTTATTAAAGAATTCAAGGAATTTGCGCTTAAGGGCAGCGTCATGGACCTGGCTGTCGGCATGATTATCGGCTCCGCATTTACCGCTCTGGTGACATCCTTTGTCGATAATATCATCAACCCGATCATTGGACGGTTTGCTGGAAATCTTGATTTTTCCAACCTTTTCATCGCGCTGGACGGAAAGCATTACGAAACGCTGAAGGCCGCGGAAGACGCAGGCGCCGCCGTTCTTAAGTACGGAACCTTCATTTCCGCGTTCCTTAATTTCCTGATTATGGCTTTCGTCATTTTCCTTATGATGAAGGCGGTTAACAAGGCCAGAGAGGTCACCTCTCCGAAGGAAGAGCCAGCGGCTCCGGCAACGAAAATCTGCCCTTACTGCAAATCTGAAATCGCGATCGACGCGGTGCGCTGTCCGAACTGCACATCACGTCTTAAGAATATCGATATTGATCTTGAACCAGGCGAGGCTGAATAATCCATGGTCATGGATCTGATCACCGTCCTGATTCTGCTTCTCACAGCCTTTCACTACGCTAAGAAAGGAATCGTCCGCACGATTCTCGGCGCCGTTTCATGGGTGCTGTGCATCACGCTTGGATTTCGGTTTACGGATAATATCCGGAGCTGGCTGGACGAAAATACAGGAATCGGCGTCCTGCTTCGGCAGTCCTTCGCGGCGAAATTAACCGGATCCAATGAAAATTCGGAGCTTTTCAGCTCCCTTCCGAATCTGATCCGGGAAGGCATTCAGCAGACAGAGCAGAACGCTGTGAACGAAATCGCAGAGCAGCTCACGACCGCTGTTCTTTCGATTCTCGCATTCTTTCTGATCGTCCTCGCAGTCAAGATCGTGATCAGTCTGATTTCTTTGCTTTTTTCGAAAAAACATCAGGCCGGCGCGGTCGGCACGGTCGATGGAATCATCGGCTTTGCCGCCGGCATTTTGATCGGCTGTTTTCTCATACTGCTGTTCTACGCGCTTCTGACTCCCGGCATGAACCTTATGCCGGAATCTTTAGCGGGGGCAATCACTGAAT
>JAQXNW010000102.1 GCA_029098205.1 Eubacteriales bacterium
GAATACCAGGATACAAGTCTTATTCAGGAAGCGATCATCCAGAAGATCTGCCGTAAAAACAATCTTTTTATGGTCGGCGATATGAAGCAGTGCATTTATCACTTCCGTCTGGCAGAGCCGGATATTTTCCGCGGGAAGTACGAATCGTTCGCGGAGGCAGGGCCGGAGGATCCGGAGGAAAAGATCGATCTTAACCGGAATTTCCGAAGCCGCCCGGTTCTTCTGAGTGAAATCAACCGCATTTTCGAACCGATTATGGATGGATACGATGATAATGCGAAATTACACCCTGGTATCCCGTATGAGGGAGAATATTCCTTCTCCCCGCAGTTATATCTGATAGAAAAACCGGGCGCAGAAGAAGATGATGAGGAAGAGGAGAACCCGCTGGAAAAACCGGAAAAACGGGAAATGGAGGCCCGTGCCTGCGCAAAGCTGATCAAACAGCAGGCCGGCACCTTGTTTGAAGACGGAAAGACGGGAGAAATCCGGAAGCTCCGCTACCGTGATATTGTCATTCTCTGCCGCTCTGTTTCCGGAAACGCTGCGGTGTATGAGCAGGTAATGAAAGAAGAGGGAATTCCCTTCTATTTCGATGACAGCGAAGGATTTTTCGATCAGGTGGAAGTCGCGGTCTTTCTGAATCTGCTGTCGGTCATCGATAACCGGTATCAGGATGTTCCTCTTCTCAGCGTGCTCCGGTCTGAGATTTTCGGATTCAGCAGCCTGGAGCTTGCGGAAATTCGTGCCCGCTTTCCTGAAAATTCGTATGCGGAGGCATTCCTAAAGATGGCGGAAGAAGGAAAACCGGGCGTACCGGAAGGGGAAAAGGGTTCCGAAGGGAGCGCGGATACGGATGGGGAGACGAGAAGCGCCCTTTCTGAAAAAGCTTACAATGCCAGAAATAAACTGGAGAAATGGAAAGCGCTTTCACTGGCTTTGTCCCTTCCGGACTTTATATGGCGCCTTCTTACGGAGAGCGGATATTACATGATGGTCGGTGCGATGCCGAACGGAAACGCCAGACAGGCGAATCTTCAGATCTTAGCCGAGCGTGCGGAAAATTTCCGGTCAAACAGCGAGGGGACGTTGTACCGCTTTGTCCGTTATCTGGAAACTCTCCGGAAGCGTAAGGTCAGCACCGGACAGGCAAAGCTGATTGCGGAGAACGATGATGTAGTCCGGCTGATGACGATTCATAAGAGCAAGGGGCTGGAATTCCCGATGGTCATTGTTTCCGGACTCGGGCAGAAGCTTCGGTACGGAAGCGGCGATTCGAATGTTTTCTTCCATAAAGACGTGGGTCTTGGGCTTTCTTTGATGGATCCCGAAAAGCATACGGCGTATCCGACGGTTCTTATGCGGCTCATTCAGGCGAGAGAAAAGCAGGAGGAATATGAAGAGCAGATCCGGATTCTTTATGTCGCGATGACGAGGGCCAGGGAAAAGCTGTATTTGGTCGGCGTTGTGAACGACGCGGAAAAATATCTGGAAGAGAAAGAACTGGGGAAACAGGGAACCTCCAGCTACCTCAGCCTGCTGAAAGCACTTCCGACTGTTTCTGCCCTCCGCCGAAACGATCTTTTCGCGTCTTCGGAGAAGAAAACGGATGAATCGGAGGAATCTTCCGAAGGCGCTCCGGCTGATTCGTCTTCGTCAGGTTCGTCTTTGGGCGGCCATTCTGAATATTTTAAGAAGAAAGCCGGAATCCCGCTTCAAAATGAAGTTTTCCGAAGGCTGGATTACCGGTATCCGTATGAGGATGCCGCGAGAATCCGTTCCAAGTATTCGGTCAGCTCTATTAACCGCATGTTTCAGTCGGAGCAGGAGTTCTTAGGGGAACAGCCCGGAGGAATGTCCGCATCGCCGAAAAAATCGGTTAAGCTGGCGGAGGAAGAGGATCCGGTTTCCATCGCTTCGCAGAGCATCGGTGTCCGAAGACCCAGATTTGATGTTCCGATCTTTCTTCAGGGCGAGAAGAAACTTACACAGGCGGAAAAGGGAACCGTTTATCACGGAATTCTGGAGCGGATTGATTTTGACAGGGCAGGAAAGGAGGGAGAACCGTATATCCGGGAATTTTCAGAGGATCTGGTGAAAAAAGGCGTTTTCTTTGAGAATGAATTACGGGAACTGGATCTTCACTGTCTTTCGGCTTTTTTCGAATCGGAATTGGGAATCCGCGCTCGGAAGGCCTATCTTCGAAGCGCGCTTTACCGGGAAAAATCGTTTACACTCCGAATTCCGCATAAAGGGGAAAATATGATGATCCAGGGCATCATCGACTGCTTTTTTGTAGAAGAGGACGGGATTGTCCTGGTGGATTACAAGAGCAATTCTTTGAATCTGAAGCGGATCGAAGAGGAGAAGAGCCGGATGAAGACGGCATATCAGGAGCAGATTTCACTTTACCGGAGAGCGCTGGAAAAGGGCCTTGACTGTCCGGTGAAGGAAAGCTATCTGTATCTTCTTTCCGCGGGGACATCGGTGCGGATGGACGATCCGGCGCAGAAACAGAGATAAGGGTACATTTTCATAGAAGAAAGGAGGCTTGGAATGGACAGGGCAGAGCATTCGCTTTCCAATTGCGGAATTGTATTTGAAGGCGGCGGTATGCGCGCGATTTTTGAGGCCGGCGTGATCGACTGGCTGCTGAAGCAGAAAATCTATGTCCCGAATATCTATGCAGTTTCCGCAGGCGCCGGGCATGCGGCCAGTTACGCTTCACGGCAGATCGGCCGTGCCTATGCGGCTTCGACGGATTATGCCGGAGAGCCGCGGTTTGCGGGGGTGGAGCATTTCCGGAAAAACGGCGATTATTTCAATTTCGATTTCATCGATCATGAGATTCCGGAAAAACTGCTTCCTCTGGACAATGAAGCATTTAAGGAGGCGGGAACGGTATTTTACACCGTTGTAACGAACTGTGTCACAGGAGAAGCGGAATACCTTCTTGTCCGCGATTTGTTTCAGGATATAGAAGACATTCATGCGTCCTGCGCGCTTCCCTTCCTGTCAAATATGGTGCCGATGCATGAGAATGTCTATCTGGATGGGGGCATTTCGGATTCGATTCCTGTCCGGAAGGCGCTTCAGGATGGATGTGAAAAAGTGGTTTGTGTTTTAACGCAGCCCCGGGACTACAGAAAGCGCAGATCTCCGATTCTTACTCCGGCTCTCAGGCTGAAGTACCGGAGATACCCGAAGCTGATTGAAGCGATGGAAAAGAGGAGTTCGGTTTATAATGAAACTCTGGATTTTATCCGGCAGAAAGAATCGGAAGGGAGCGTATTTGTGATCGCTCCGCTTGGAAAGATCGACATAGGCCGGATGGAGATGGATCGGGATAAGCTTCGGAAAACCTATAACGAAGGGTATTATACGGCGGAGGGGTTCGGAGCGAAACTTCAGTCATTCCTCGGAATTTCTTGAAGGGTTTTGTACTTTAGAGTATAATTTTTAGGAAAGAATTGTGAAGAACCGGGTATCCGGGCAGAAAGGAGGAAACGAAAATGGAAAATCCGATTCGGGAAGACCGGGATCAGGTTTTTGAAGAATCCCTTGAAAAAATTTTCGATCTCCTGAAAGAGAAGAAATACTTTCTCGCCCGGGACGAAATTCTGAAATACAACGCGGCGGATATTGCGGAAATGCTGGAAGAAATCTCCGATGAAAACGGCATTCGAATGGCCGTTATTCTTTTCCGCCTACTTCCGAAGGACACCTCCGTTGATGTTTTTTCTTATATGTCTACCGACGATCAGGTAGATATCATCAGTGAAATCACCGAGAAAGAGACTTCATCGATCGTCGAAGAGCTGGATTTCGACGATAAAATCGACATACTGGAAGAGCTGCCTGCGAATATCGTAAACCGGATTCTGGAGAAAACGCCGAAGAATGAGCGCAAGCAGATCAATACATTCCTGAATTATCCGGAAAATTCCGCAGGAAGCCTGATGACGCCGGAGTTCGTAAGTCTTAAGAAGGACTGGACCGTCGTCGAGGCTCTGGAGCACATCCGGGATGTCGGAATGGAAGCGGAAACCGTATATACGCTTTATGTGCGCGACAATTCCTATAAGCTGATCGGGATCGTATCGCTGAGCAAGCTGGTTGTGAGTTCGAAAGATACCAGAATGGGCGATATTATGAAAACGGACTTTGTCTATGAGACGGTTACGACCGACCAGGAGGAGGTTTCGGAAGACTTCAAAAAATATGACTTGATCGCCATTCCGGTTGTAGATAAAGAGCAGCGGCTCGTCGGAATCATTACCGTTGACGATATTCTGGATGTTATCGAAGATGAGGCGACGGAGGATATCGAGCGTATGGCCGGCGTCATCGATATGAATAAAACCGATAAGAAATATCTGGACATTTCAGTTTGGAAACATACGCTGAACCGTCTCCCGTGGCTGGTTATTCTTATGATCGCATATATTTTCACAGGACTTCTTGTAAAGAGCTTTGACGCGAAGCTTGAAGAGATGATTATTCTGGTAACGTATATGCCTCTTGTCATGGGGACCTCCGGAAATACGGGTTCCCAGTCTGCGACGCTGGTTATCCGCGGCTTCTCGACCGGAGATCTTGAAACCGACGATTGGTATCGGATTCTCTGGAAGGAAGTCCGGGTTGGCGTTCTGGTGGGACTGATTCTGGGAGGCTTTAACTTCCTTCGAATCTATTTTCTGGACAGGGAGCCATGGACGCTGGCGCTTACGGTCAGCCTTGCGATGGGGATTATCGTTATCCTGTCGAAGGTGGTCGGAAGTATGATCCCGGTCTTGGTGCGCAAGATGAAACAGGACCCGGCCTTGATCGCGAACCCTCTGATGGACTGCATTTCGGATGCTCTCGCGCTTTCGGTTTATTTTCTGCTGGCTCTGAAGCTGCTTCATCTTTAAGATATGCAATTTCTGAAAGAAGATGAAAATCGAATGGAAGTGAAGGTCACAGAACGAATTGATATTCATGCGGTGAAATCCTGGATTCACAGACGACCCAGGGACGCGCATAAGGGAACTTTCGGAAGAGTCCTTTTGATTGCCGGAAGCACCGGAATGACGGGAGCGTCAGTACTTTCTGGTATGGGAGCGCTTCGCTCCGGAGCCGGGCTTGTGTACATTTCCGCGCCGAAAGAAAATTTTCAGGTGATCGAAACATTAGTTCCGGAGGCGATTCTTCTGGATTGGGACGAAACCTATGCGCAGCTTACGCATGGATTTACGCTTTCGCACCGGAATCTTTCCTTTGATGCGGTTCTGATCGGACCGGGAATCAGTCTTTCGGATCTTGCAAGGAGAAAGCTGAAAACTGTTCTCCTTTCTTATGACGGACCGCTAGTGATTGATGCGGACGGACTGAATCTTCTGGCGGTGAATAAGGAGCTCCGGGCTTTATGTCAGGAATACCCGGGAGATATTGTGCTGACGCCGCATGTCGGTGAGGCGCACCGGCTTCTTGCGGCGGCCGGGAGCAGCTGGAATCCGGATCGAAATTATTCAGCATTTGACCTCGCGTGGAGATACCGTAAGATTGTTCTCCTGAAGGGACAGGGGACGCTGATCTGCCGGACTGTAAATGGATTCGAAGGAGCGTCTCTTTCGGACGGGCTGATCGATCTTTCGGAAAACGAGACCGGAAATCCAGGCATGGCAACAGCCGGATCGGGCGATGTCCTGAGCGGCGTGATCACTTCGTTCGCCGGTCAGGGAATGTCGCTTTGGGATGCTGCGAGGTGCGGTGCGTACATTCATGGCGCAGCTGGGGATCTGGTAGCGAGAAAAATCGGAGAATACGGAATGACGGCGGGAGATATCGCGAGGATGCTGCCGTACGCCATTAAACCGTTCGAGGAAGAATAGATCTGCGATAGAATCGATCGAATAAAAATAAAGATGAAGATGAAAGGCTGATTTCATCGGCTTTGGATGGCGGAGCTTTCCGCAGGTATGTTCATAAGACAGGAAGGACATTATGGAAAGAAAATCAAAAGCATACTATGAAGAGATCGCACGGAAAATCCGGATTGATGTAATCCGTGCGGTGCATGCGGCGGGATCCGGGCATCCGGGCGGATCTCTTTCGGCAGCGGATATCATCACAGCGCTTTATTTCGGAGAAATGC
>JAQXNW010000103.1 GCA_029098205.1 Eubacteriales bacterium
AAGATACCCGCCGCTCCAGCTATATGCTGGAGTTTGCTCTGGTAACGGGAATGGTTTCGACGGGAGCGGATGTCTATATGATGCACGTCACAACCACTCCTTCGGTAGCCTATATTACCCGGACAGAGGGCTTTGACGCCGGCGTAATGATTACAGCCAGTCATAATCCGTTTTATGATAACGGAATTAAACTTCTGGATCGAAATGGCGGCAAGCTGGACGAAGATACGATTTCAAAAATTGAAGGGTACATCGACGGAGGCTTTGACGCATTCGGAAAACATTATGAGGAAATTCCTTCTGCGAGAAGAGAGGAAATCGGACGTGCGATCAGCTACGTGGAAGGGAGAAACCGCTACATCGGATATCTGATTTCTCTCGGCGTCTATTCGTTCCGCGGAATGAAGGTTGGAATCGACTGTGCGAACGGCGCGGCCTGGAGCATTGCCCCGTCCGTTTTTGAAGCGCTTGGCGCGAAGGTCTATATCATTAATAATGAACCGAACGGCATTAATATCAATCATGATGCGGGTTCGACCCATATTGAGGGACTTCAGAAATTTGTCGTCGAAAATGGACTGGATGTAGGATTTGCCTATGACGGTGACGCGGATCGGTGCCTCGCGGTTGATGAGAAGGGAAACGTCGTTAACGGCGATCTGATCATGTATATTTACGCTCGTTATATGAAGGAGCGCGGCAAGCTGCTGGGGAATACGGTTGTGACAACCGTCATGTCTAACTTCGGACTTTTCAAGGCCTTTGATGAATTGGGAATCGGGTATGTAAAGACAAAGGTCGGCGATAAATACGTGCATGAATATATGGTGGAACACGGGTGCCGGATCGGCGGCGAGCAGTCCGGACACATCATATTCTCGAAATATGCGACGACCGGTGACGGCATTCTTACCAGCCTTAAGGTCATGCAGGTCATGATGGACCGGAAGAAGACGCTGAGCGAGCTGGCATCCCCGGTGACGGTTTATCCGCAGACACTGATTAATGTCCGGGTCGGCGATAAGGAGAAAACGCTGTCTGATCCTCTGGTGAAGGCGAAAGTACAGGAAGTGAAGTGCAGGCTTGCGGAGAAAAACGAAGGTGCCGTTCTTGTCCGGGAATCGGGAACAGAGCCTGTCATCCGCGTTATGGTGGAGGCGGCGGCTCCGGAAACGGCGGACGCATATGCGAATGAAATCGCGGATGTAATCCGGGAGCAAGGCGCTGAATAATGGATATTCCAAGAGATCCGGAAGGGCTTTTCCGGATCTTTCTCATTTTGAAAGGACAAAGAAAAACATGCTGGACTTACAGATTGGAGACGGGATCAACGGATTTTCGGTTCTTCGGAAGGTTCCTTTGGAGGAGCTGTCCGGAGATCTGATCGAAATGCGGCATCAGAAAACAGGCCTTTCTCTTGCCTGGGTGCGGAGGAAAGAAGAAAATAAAACGTTCGGAATCGCGTTTGAAACGCTTCCGGAGAACGACACCGGCGTATTTCATATTCTGGAGCATTCGGTTCTCTGCGGTTCTTACCGGTATCCGGTGAAGGAACCGTTCGTGGAGCTTCTCAAAAATTCTTTGAATACGTTCCTGAATGCGATGACATTTCCAGATAAAACATTCTATCCGATTTCCACGCGGAATGAAAAGGATTTTATGAACCTTTCGCGGGTGTACCTGGATGCGGTGTTTCATCCTGCGATTTACCGGAATCCTTCGATATTCCGTCAGGAGGGATGGCATTATACAGGGGACCTGAAGCATCCGGCGGTCGATTCCCCGGAGAGTGCGCTTCATTATGAAGGCGTCGTTTATAACAAAATGCGTGGCGCCTTCGCGGATCCGGATGAAATCATGGAAAATGAAATAAACCGCGCGCTGTTTCCGGATACGCCGTACGCCTTTGTTTCGGGAGGTGATCCGGCGAAGATTCCGGATTTAACCTATGAGCAGTTTCTGGATTATCATAAGCGGTTTTATGCGCCGTCGAACGCGTATGTCATTCTCGATGGGAATGTTCCAATGGAGGAATTCCTGAAAATGCTGGATAGAGAATTCCTTTCCGGGTTTGAGAATACAGGGCGTGTTCCCTATCCGCATCTGCAGAAGCCGGTCGATGGAGGTATCCGTGAGATTCCTTACGAGGTTGGGAAGGAAGAGGGTATTTCCAAGCGGTACCGCATGGCGTTCGGCCGGGTGATCGGAACGTTCCGTGACCGTGAGAAACTTGAGGCGGCAGAGGTTTTAGCAGATGTTCTGGCTGGAAGCAACCAGTCGTATCTTCCCGCGCTGATTCTTGGAAAAGGTCTTGCGGAGGATGTTTCCGTCCGCATAGCGGATGGTGTAAATCAGCCGTATTTGAAAATTGAAGTAAAAAACATGAAAGCGGAGGATGCGGAGGAGATCAAAGGACTTATTTTTGATGAACTCCGAAGACTGTCCGAAGAGGGAATCAGCCGGAACCGTCTGGAAGCAGCGCTTTCGAATGAGGAATTCGCGCTTCGGGAGCGGGATTATGGAACATACCCGGAGGGACTTCTTTTCGGAATCGAGATCCTGGAAAGCTGGCTGTACGGAGGAAAGCCAGAGCAAAATCTGGAAGTCGGGGATTTATTTAAAAATCTTCGAAGCATGATGAACGAAGGCTATTTCGAGCAGCTGATCCGGGAATGCATTTTAGAGAATCCGCATCGGGCGGAAATTCGGCTTTGTCCTTCGAAAGAACTGGGTGAAGAACGAAGAGAAGAAGAACGTAAGCGGATTCAGGAGCGTGTTTCTTCCTGGTCGGAGAAAGACAGGAAAGAAATTGAGGCGGAGAATCGGGATCGTCTTAAGTGGCAGGAGCAGGAGGACAGTCCGGAGGAACTTTCGAAAATTCCGCATCTTGCGATTCAGGATCTGGATCCTGAGCCGGAGCATTTCCCGGAAGAAAAATCGGAATGCTTTGGTGGAGTGCTGCTTCGGCATCGCCTTACTACGTCCGGCATCGTTTATGTTTCTGTATATCTTCCGGCAGCCGGGTATTCGGAGGAGGAACTTTCACGGCTCTCTTTCGTATCCTCGCTTCTCGGGAAGGTAAGAACCCGGGAAACATCCTCGGAGGAACTTCAGATCCGCATCCAGCGTACGTTCGGAAACTTCAGTGCGAATGTATCTGTGTACGGGAAGGATAATCAAAGAGACGCGGCTTCGGTCTACCTTCAGGTTTCTGTGAGCTATCTGAAAGAGAATGAAGAGGAGGCGGTCTGTCTCCTTTCGGAAATCCTGTTTGAGACTGAGTTCACGGAAGAGGAAGAGATGCGGAATCTTCTGAAGCAGGCGCTGGAGAGGCAGAAGCAGTCGTTTATTATGGCAGGCCATGCGCTGGGTGTAAGCCGTATTCATGCGATGTTTACCGCAGCAGGGGCCGCGCAGGAGGCTCTTCAGGGACTTGCATACTATCGTTGGATGAAGAATGCGGACCGGAAATGGTCCGGGAAAATTCCAGACGCGTTTTCGCCTCTTCTTCGGGATATTCTGTCCGAAGCGAATCCGGTTTTATCCGTGACTGCGGATGCAGAGTATTCGGAAAAAGGTGTTCTTCGAATTTTAGAAGAAATCGAATCGTACCGGAGAGAGCATCAGATGGATCGCACTGTACGTTTTGCGGATATTCAGCCAGCCGGGATTTCCCGGGAAGGAATCCTGATCCCCGCTGATATTTCTTTCGCTGAGGCGGGGCAGTATCTTCCGGATTTCGGGAGCGGATTTTCCGGGACGATGCGGCTTTCCTGCCGGATTCAGTCGCTGGCTTATCTTTGGAACCAAATCCGTGTGCAGGGCGGCGCATATGGAACCGGAATGCAGGTTCGGCCGTCCGGTCTTTTGGCTGCATACAGTTACCGGGACCCGAACGGCGCGGATTCGATTCATGTTTATCAGGAGAGCGGAGCTTTTCTTAAGACATTCCTTCAGGGTTTTCCGGACCTCACAGGATTTATCATCGGAGCGGTTTCGGATCAGACGCCGCTTCTTTCTCCGCGCCTTAAGG